>JADJFV010000031.1:195000-247191 GCA_016708435.1 Leptospiraceae bacterium
TTGTAAAAGAACTTCTCTCGCTCTCTTCCATCTCCTACTCTGGTCGCTTTCGCTACCTTCGGAAACTTCTAACAAGCTCTTCGTTGCTCTGAATGTTTTTCCATAATATTTCCAGCCCCTACAATGTCAAACCCATTTTGTATTTTTTATCCAAAAAAAAGTAAAAAAAAATAACGCGTTTGACAAAGTTTTTGGAATAAGATAAGTATTAAAACATGTCAATGAACCAATTAGATTCTCAGTTTGATATGGAAATCACAACTGAAACCGAAAAAGAAATTGTATTTAAAGCATATAGAACCTCACGGCATCTCGAAGAAAGGGTGCAGGAAACCCTAAGTCAAATCCTCAAAAAATACGAACGTGAGCGTTTGACTCCAATTCTTTACACAGTTCTAAAAGAATTAATTATCAACGCCACGAAAGCGAATCAGAAAAGAGTATTTTTTGAAGAAAATAATTTTGATATTACAAACGCTGAGCATTACGAAATCGGCATCAAACAGTATAAAAAAATTTTTAGCGAGAACATGGGTGAGTTATATGCGCCTAAATGTAAGTTAAAAGATTATTATTGCATGATTATATTCGAGTATGTAGAAAGTGGGCTAACAATAGAAATCCGCAACAATACATTAATTGCAAAGCAAGAAGAAAAATCTCTACGAGAAAAACTTGCTATGGCAATGGGTTATGACGATTTGGCGCAGTTTTATATGGATAACGCGGATAATACGGAGGGCGCGGGACTTGGTCTTGCTCTTATTATCATCATGATGAAAGGCGAAGGAATAGATCCTAATCTTTTTCGAATCTCTATAACAGATGAATACACTTCAGCAAGATTAGAAATACCATTTACGAATGAATTTAAAGCTCACAGACATTAAAATTAATAGCACCGAATGACCATTCCTATATCAGTATGTATCATCACTCTAAATGAGGAAGACAATATTAGGCGTTGTCTATTAAGTCTAGATTTTGTAGATGAAATAATAATCGTGGACTCCGGCTCAACGGATAACACGACAGTAATCGCTCGTGAATTTCCTAAAACCAATATTTATTATAGAAAATTTGATACTTATATCAATCAAAAGAACTACTGCAAAAGTCTTTCCAAGAACGAATGGGTATTAGCCTTAGATGCTGACGAAGAAATATCTTCTGATTTAAAAAAGGAAATTTTAAATGTAACGATTGATAATGTCAAAGACATATCAGGGTTCTATATTCCACGTCTCAGCTTTTATATGGATAAGTGGATTCGCCATGGTGGATGGTATCCAAATTATCAAATGCGTTTCTTCAGAAAAGAGAAAGGAGAATTTTCCGGTCTCTTAGTTCATGAAACGGTTTCCATACAAGGGAAAACTTCCTATTTTAAAAACCCACTCTGGCACTATTCCTATCGCAACATTTCCGATCATCTAAAGTTCATTGATAGATACTCAGAATTATGCGCTGTAGAGAAATTTAAGAAAGGAAAAAAATCTGGTCTTACACTTGCAATCGCAGAGGCAATCTGGAAATTTATATCCATGTATTTCATTCGATTTGGTTTTCTGGACGGTAAGGTGGGGCTAATTATTGCTATCCTCGGATCGTATTATAATTTTTTAAAATACATTAAGCTCTACGAGATGCATCGTAAGAAAAAGAGAAAAGATTAGGGAAGATTTTCTTGTTCCAGATTGATCTTTTACATTTATATCAATAAGGGCGCATTTGATTCCGACTACTCTTGGAAGTTGAGAGGTATTAGTGGGGCTAATATCTAAAACCAATCTAATTCTAGAATAAAAGCGACATACAAGCCGAAGAAGGGCAATTTGGTGGCTTCTACGTCCCTTCTATGTGGCTCTTAGGTAAAAAGTCTATTATATTATCAGGCGAGCTTTCCTCCCTTATGTTCGGAGTTTATACTGAGCGGAGTCGAAGTATGGTGAATAGCTTTTTTGTTTCTTTGTCAGATAGATTTCTCATGGTGAAGCCGTTCGAAATGACTGGAATAAAACTTTCTAGTCATTGAGACCCCCGATTGAAAATTTCGGGGGTGACAACTTCAAACTCTGTATCAAATATTCTTACTTTCTTAAAAAGAATATCCCTACGCTTACTTCTCTACAATCAGTTTTTCCGGTAAACTAAATCCTTGAATCTCGGGTGCATACATACATTCCATTCGGGATGGTTTTACATTAAAACTTCCGGGAAGCTCGGCGCGAATCATGTAGGCGATTTCATAGACTTTTCCTTTCTTAAGCTTACTAAAGAAGAATGCCATCTTTTCATCCCGTCTTTCTGAATGCGTATAATACTGAATACCCTCATAGGCATCCGTCTTTGTCACTTCGAAACCAGAAGGAAGGAAATCTTCCAGTAGCAAATACTCATAATCCTTATCTGCCTTAAATTGAATTTTTACCAATAACTCTTCGCCTACTTGCAATTTACCACCAACGAGAGTATAGGGAACTAAGTATTCCTGGTTATTCATATCCCTAATTCGCTTCACCGAATTAAAACTTCGTTTTATCTTTAATCCATTTCTTAAAGAATCAATGCTTGCTTGTGTTTCTGAGCTAAGTAAATCTTTGTCTTTGAATTTCAAAGTTCCTTTTAAGGCTAAATCAAAACTTAGATCAGAGGACTTGGTTCCTGTTGCAGTAACTGCATAGTTCTTTGCATTCTCCTTTAGCGGTATATACTTCTTTAACTCACGGGAAGTCTTTGAAGTATCATACTCAATACTCGTAACAGGTTTTCCATTGAGTGCAAAATCTACCTTACCCTTAGAAGAAAACTTTGCACCTTTCTTATCTAAGTATTTGGTAATTGCAGATATTACAGTCGCAGTCTCCTTTGTAGAACTCCAAAGTCCACCACTACTTCTCTTCTGAAGGGAACTCATAAGACTTGCAGGCAACGAAGATTTATCCTCAGCGTCTAAGATCGCAGAAAGCACATGAGCGGATACTTCTGCATTGCCTCCCTGCCAACTATAATACGATCCTTCGGAGTTTTCAAAATAGACTCCCTTGTTATCTTTTTTCTGTGCAGACTTTAATTTTTCAAGGAGTGAAGGAATTTGTTTTTTTAACTCAGCTACTTGTTTCTCACCCTCTTTTGTAAATGCTTTTGGGGAAACATGGACTAATGCTTTTAGTAAAAATGATTTTGCATAGGGACTCAAATCTTCTTTCTTTACTAATTTTTCATAAGAAGAAGGACTCCATAGTTCATAGAGACTTGCGACATACAACAAGTAAGCGCGTGCATCGTCATCCATACTCTGTGGATTAGAAAGCATTCTTTGAATGGCAGCCTTTCCTTTATTTACAGCCTCTGTCGGCTCAAAGAGAAGACTTATTTTCTGATTCATTTCCATTTCAAAAATGATATTTCTAGGATAAGGATTATGAAGTCCCGCCATTACATAGCCGGTTAAATACTCATTACCCGCATCTCCACTCCACCAGCCCCAAGTTCCATCTTCATTTTGCATTTCTTCTAATCGCTTTATTCCTTCTTTCACCTTATCAAGTAACTTGGGATCTTCTTTAATGGATGGAATTTTTCCTTTGCTGTTTAAATACCAGATTTCTACTGCTGGCAGAAATCTATTCAATGTCTGCTCCACACAACCATAAGGATACTCAGCTAGAAAATCACTCGCGTTACAAATCTTTTCAATCGGACTTGGATTCACTGAAATTTCTAACTCATCTGCGAAGGCAGAAATGTTCTTATCATTCTTAGTTGGATTTAATTTGACAGTAGAATTTTCTCCCATGTCACCTTGATCTGCCATTTTAAATGCAATTCCGTTTTTATATACAGGAAGCTTATGCAAAATCGCATCCTTTGCTTTTTCATTTGCAATTGCTTTAAATTGAATTTTTACGGAATCTTCATTTGGAACTGTTATCGCATAATGTTGTTTTGACGCTCCAAAAGGAGGAAGACTTACCTTTTCTTTTTCTTCCGGCTTTACTTCCTTATCATTAATAAGCATTTCTGTTTTCACTTCTTGCATTCCTTCCTTGGAATTATTATTCACAATTCCAATGATGCTAAGTTTATCCGACTCAGTTAAAAAGCGGGGCTTTGCAATTCTTGTAACTAAATCCTGAGTCACAAGCACAGCACTAGTCGTCTCACCTACTCTTCCTTCCATGTCATGTCCACGAAGCGTCAGTCGCCATTCAGTGAGATTATCAGGCACTTCAAAACTTAGACTAGCCTTTCCGTCTTTTCCTGTTCTGAGATCTGACTTCCAAAAGGCTGTGTCTTTAAAGTTTTCTCGAACCAGTGGATCGCGTCCGTCTTTTGTAGTTCCCGCAAGAAGAGTCATCGGATAAGAATAATTAGTCGATACCCAGTTGGAAATTTTAGAATAGAAAAATGGATTCATTGCACTCGTATGATCGGGACGAATCTGATAAATTGCTTCATCCACTACACCTAAAGAAAAATCTCCTTCTACCGGCTTTCCTTCTTCGTTTGTGGCAGTCACTTCTACTTTAACAGTTTCTCTTGGCAGATACTTTTCCTTATCCGCTTTGACTTTAATCATCACTCTTGTATCTACATGCGGAAACTCCAATCCCTGACTGGTCGTATAAAGTGCCTGATTCTTTTGCATGGTTGCTGTGATAAATAAATTGGGCGCGTATTCTGGCTTTATATTTAACTTAACCGCTTGTAAATTTCCATCCATCTTGACTACTTTTCTGTCATAGATGTCTCTTCCTTCTAAAGTCACGCAAACATAATTGTCTACGAATTTACTTTTGAGGAGAACAGTAATTTCCCCCGGTTTGTCAATTGCGGATTTATCTAAAGTCAATTCCAAATTCTTGAACTTGGATTCCATTCTGTCATTGGTTCCGGAGTAAAGCCAGATTACCCGCGAGGCAGTGATTTGATTTTGTAAGGCATCGCTCGATGTAGCTACAATATCGAATTCACCAGCGGCGGATAACTCACTATTTAACTCTAATTTATAAATTCCTTTTTCATCCGTGCTAATCTTTTGAATAAAGACAGGCTTTTCTTCATGCACATAGACTCTTTGCCAGGGCTTCCAAATATAACGAAAGAATTGCAAAGTAACGTTAGCCGAAACAGGCTTGCCTTCATAATCTAAAGTTTTAATTTCAAATTCCTTTTTATCCTTTGTATAATAGAAAGAATTCACTGGATTGATTTTAATGTAAAACTTTCCACGACCTACTGTAATTGTTTTGCGGGAAGTAATCGATACATTTGATTTGTCGATAACAGTTGCTTCGAGTGTAATCTGTCTATCGTAGGGATAATTTCCCAATTTAAATTTTAAGAGTGCAAGACCGTTTTCGTTTAACTCCTTGTCACCCTCCATACGAATCTGATTGTAAGAAGAATTTGACTCATACTCTTCTTCCCACCAATACGTAGTGTTTGTATCTCTTAGTTTATTTTCATAAAACCGAAAACTTACATTTGCATTGGCAAGGGGAGCGCCGAAGAAATACTTTGCTTCTACTTTAAACTCAGCAGTTTCCCCGTTGACGTATGCATTCTCAGCAGGAGTAATTTCTACTTTGTATTCAGGTTTACGATACTGCTCAATAAAGAAGTAAGCAGAACCACTAACGGCTACTCCCTGTTCTCCCTTCGAAACGTTAATTCCATACTCACCGAGTGCATCTTGGTTTTTAGAAGTAAATTCTCCGCTGTAAGTTCCCCATTCATCTAGCTCGACTTCCTTTGATTCGAGATTTTCCCCTTCTGGATTGGTAATATTATAAGTTACTTTCACCTTTGCGTCAGGAAGAAATTTTCCTTCGCTCTTTTTGCCAATGATCTTAAAAAATACAGTATCACCAGCGCGGTATACAGGTCGCTCTGTGTAGATGAAAAATTTATTTTGCTCATTTGCATAGGACTTAGGCTTTCCTGTTTCCGAAAAAGCATTGCTTCCATCTTTTCCCACAGCAACAACTAGAATATTTGCTTTAGTCTTAGTTGGAAATTGAAAGATTCCTGATTCATCTGCAATTGCTTCGTGGACTAATTTGAAATTATAATTGGAAATATTTGCAGGTTTTACCACAAACCTATCGGAATAGTCTGCATTATCGTCATTGGAATAAGACTCATCCGAATTCGATTGAGAATTATCCGTATTAGTCGTTTTAGCATCTTTGACAGGAGGTAAATCTTCATAAAAATAAAACTTTGCATTAGCCATGGGTAGATTGGAAATTAAATCACTCGCGTATACAAACACAGAATCAATCGAACGCTTCACTACAATTCCAATCGAAGTAACACTAAAAAACTTCTTAGAATAATACTTATTACCCTCACCAGTCACTTCAATCATATAAGTCGCAGTTGGAAGTTTGTCTTTTAAATTTAGCTCCATATAATTCCAATCGTAGAGTTGGAAATTGCGCATCGTTTCTTCCCATTCAGTGATGAGCTTAAACTTTTTTTCTTTTGCATCTATCTTTGCGCTATCTTGCACTAGTAGCATTTCTGCTTGCAGGCTTTCTGGAATCTGGTAGACTTTGATGTTTACTTTTTCAATTCGAAATGTTCTTAGATCAAATTGAATTTTATCGGCAGGAGAGAATACATATCGGTTTGTGCTAACTGTAATTCCTGGCTCTTTTGGTTTAACAATGAAGTTTTGTTTCTCGTAATCTTTGCCTTCGGTAATGATAACATTTTCTTTTGTAATTTCATGAAACCCGCGGTGAGAAATTTTTAAATTGTATTTGCCGGGCTTTATATCTTCGATTCTAAATTCCCCATTAGAAAATGTCACCGCACTATGATTTACTCGAAGTGAGGATAACACTGCATTAATCCCAATCGCCGGAACATTCAAGCCTTCAATCAAAACAGTTCCCGAAAGAGAAGCAGTCTTAAAGAGTCGCATCGGCAAGTTGAATTTTTCCCCTGATTTGAGTTTCTTAATGCGGGCAGTCTCGGAAATTCGACCTGATTTTTCAAAGCTAACAGAATAAGAGCCTTCGGTCAATTTTTCGAATTTATAATATCCTTTAGCATTCGTAGTTGTAGTTTGGGACTTATTCGAATTGGAGTAATAATTATCAGGCTTAATCTTTACTTCTACTCCTTCCAAATTTTTACCGCGCGAGTCCTTTACTACACCCTGTAAAATTCCCTCCTTGGCTAAGAAATACTTTGCTTTCTCCTTTGTCTGCTGAATACTTCCCTCAGAGGTAAAGTTTACATAACCGCTAGCCTGGATCGAGAGTTTATAATTAATCTCTGGAATAAAATCTTTGATTTGGAAATAACCTTTATTATCCGTCTTAACAGTATAATACCCGACACCCAGGTTTTGATTTTTCATCTCAACAGTTGCATTTTCAATTCCGCGTTTGGTATTAGCCTCTAACACATATCCTTCGTAAACATTCTTAGAAGTAAAACTTTCTTCTGCAACCTTCGCCTCCTGCGGGTAAATGCTGTATGCCAGTAAGAGGAATAAAAGGAATACCATGCGAAGGCGTTGGGCGCGACCAAACGCCGAAGGGAATGAACACAGACTTGCACTGAGCTTGTCGAATGTGTGAACACGGATGGGATTTGAATTACGGTCATTTCGAACATGCCCCATCGTGAGAAATCTATCTGACAAATAACTAGTAGCCTTAAGCAATATAGACATCTCACATCGCTTGGCGGTAGTGTGAGCGAAGCGAAAGGGTGGAAGCAGGTTCGATGTGACAGGGGTAATTCTGCATATACCACTCAAGACTTCCCAAAATAATCCAGCGCCCTTATCGTTGTCTATCGGTGCCCATCGGTGTCCATCGGTGGTAATCTTATTTTTTCTTCCAAACATACTATTTCCCTCTTATCTAATTAATATTGCTTTAAATACGCTTACGTCTAATGCTTTTTCTTTTTGAATAATTCTTTTTAAACCGGAATGAGATTTGATTTCTCCGGGAACATATACACTGCCAGTTCCATTTTCTTTGGTGAGGTAAACGCCGAATCTACCTAGTGCAATCGCACCCGTATCCGCTACAGGAACGGGTGAGTCTGCTATTGTTAAAATAAAATAAGCAGTCTTAAGCTCTTCGATTTCGAGTGGAGGATAACGGGGATCATTCCTTAGCGCGCCTCTTATATATTCTTCGAGCACTGTAGCTAGTTGCGTATTCTTATGACGGAAGGCACCAAAGCATCCGCGCACTTTTCCTTTATTTACAATGGTGATAAAAACTCCAAGCTCTCCAAAAAAAGAAGGAGTTTCAGGGACACTCAAATCACAGGATTTTAAACTCAATTCGGCAGTTGCTGTGCAGCGGATAAATTCCATTACCCGATCAGATGATTTTGTCTTTGAAAATTTCTTCCATTCCTCTAAAGAATTTTCCTCACCTAATAGAGGAAAAAAGTAAACTATGTAAATAAGAAGTGCTAGGCTTCGAATTCCCATGTAGTTTCTAATGCCATTTCTTGCGAGGTATACTTTTTAAAGGAGCGAGTAAATCCGCCCAGTGAAAAAACATGATTGATGGTAGAGTTTACATTAATAAATTTTAGAACATGATTTCTTTTTTGTAAGTAGAGCGCCTGCGTCACAAGAATTCCTAGACCGGAGGAATCAATGAAGCGGACATTTAATAGATCGAGCAAAATCTTATGACTATTCTCTTTGTTTAAAGCATCAAAGACATCTTTTAGTTCAGGAGTTGTGTATAAATCAATATTACCCGCTATTTGAATCAGGTTTACACTTCCAATCACACTAGTAATAAGTTTTAAGTCGGTAATATCGTCTTTCATTTGAAATACACTGCTGGTATAAAATCCTTATACAATAAAGAAGTTTCAAGCAAATTTTCTCCGCGGTATTTTTTTCTATACACGTAAATGGAAAATGCATTTCGATAGGACTTTTCTTTTTTGATGATTGGAAGTTCGTGCTCCTCTTCCTCGGTTTCAAGCTCAAATCTTTCTAGCAAGGGAGAGTTTCCGTAAAGGGAAAAAGTCAGACTGGTCTCCGTAATTTCAGCAGTGAGTCTAAAGCTTTGCGCGTGGGGATTTAGCATTCGCAAATTTTTCTTTCCATAAAAAATCGTTGCATCAAGTCCCATTGGAACATAGCTCACAGGCTGACTATGCTTGTGTCTTTCTTTAATCACAAACCCACTGAGTAAAAGCAAATTGAAAAGTGTAGATGAAACCTGACAAAGTCCACCACCCGGTTCATAGATTGCTTCATTCCAGTAAAAAACTCTTCCCGCAACAAATCCATTTTGAACAGAAGCTTCTCCTACTACATCACTAAAAGAGAATACAACATTTGGTTCTATTCTTACTCCATTTAATTTTTCTACTGCTAGAGCGAGGTTGCGCTTAACGTCAGTATTTTGCTTTTCAATGGAAGTAGAAAAGCTCTGAAGTAAAATTTCTTCAGAGGAGGATAAGGATTGTAAACCAATGAAAAATAGAACGAGTAAAATCTTCATACGAAGGTAGGCATTTTTTCTACAGTCAGTGGTTTTGTAAGAAATGCTTTTACGTTTTTATAAGTTCTTGCCTTTTCTATATCATTCCTATCAACGGAAGATGTTAAAATGTAAATTGTAGGACTCATATTCTGTGAAGCTATTTTTTCTAAGAATTGCCATCCATTCATCATTGGCATATTGATATCTAAAAATATTATGGGCATCTCCCAATTATTCCCTTTCAATTTTTCTAAGTGCTCTATAGATTCAAATGGACTATTAAAAATTTCCACTTTCATTTCTGGATTGTGTTTAAGTAAAAGTTTCTTTGTGAGTATATTTGTAATTTTATCATCGTCAATGAGCATAACAGTGCGTAGTTTTTCGAAGGTCTCATATTTTTTTGTAGAATCTACGCTATTAATTGTTACAATCGAATCTATCGTGACTGATTCATCTTCTAACTCTCGGCTTACATTGTCTAATTCAACAACAGATTGTCTTATGTAATGAAAGTATTCCTTAATCTCGATCATATTGTTCGGATTAATCGTATTCATCAGACCTAGTAAATTGGCAACATGCTTACGAACTTTATGTGATAGAAGAAAAGAATAATCTTCGAGAATTTTTTTCTGTTTGGCTAATTCCTTATTATCCTCTGTAAGTCTGTGAATCAAGGGACGATATAAAAATCCAATTTCAAAAAGAATCACAATCACTGCAAATAGAGCAAGAGCAGATTCTATCAACTGTAGACGAGAAGTTCTAGTGACACTCTCGTGGCTGTATACGGAAACGATCTTGTCCATAGTCTTTAAGAATTCGGATTCATGCAAATAAAGACTTTGAATCGTTGCTCCTTCAATTTTTCTTTCTCGTAGGAGCGTATCTACAATCTGGGCAATGGAATCTGTATGAGGCTTAAGTGTTGTAAACAATGAAAGAGCCAACTCGCTATTATTCTCTGGTATTTCTAATTCTTTACTGCCTTCTAAAATTGCATTCTCTGACGAAATAAAGAGTTTCTTGAGACTTTCTAGTTTTTGGAAATCTTCTTCTAGTGGAGTATCTTTCTGCAAATGAATCTTCAACACCATCTTAGAAATATTTTGACTTAGCATTCTCTGTCTGCCTGCAATATTGATTCGATTCGCATCGTATTTTTGGGTATAAATAAAAAATTGTGTAATGGCTTGACTGGAAAGAATCAAAGCTATGACAGTTATCACAAATGTTTTGTATATTTTTTTATAAGCGGGAGTAGAAATTTCGTTTTTCTCAGACATAAATGTAGAAAAAAACGATTGGAAAAAATAGCAAGAAAATTGTTTACCCGAAAAATAGGATTGCCAACGGTTTTTGTTCCTTTTCCAGTGAAATCATGCATTTTATTATGGTAATCATTTTCAGTTTTTTCACTTCTTGCACTTTGTTTTATACAACCTTAAAGCCCAATTTCACTCCTGCCCCACAATCCATAGAAGACCCGAGCAAATTAGAATTCTATTGGATTGGACACGCTACCGTTCTGATCCGTTTTTATGATAAATGGATTATTACAGATCCAAATTTTAGCACTACGACTGGACTCATCATGAAGAGGTTTATCGAGCCGGGAATTGATTTAGAGAAATTGGACAAAGTAGATACAATTTTAATTTCGCACACTCACTTCGATCACCTAGACCAAAACTCCCTTCGAAAACTAAAAGGCTCTAAACACTTGTTCGCTCCCGTTGGCGGGACGACTTACATTCCGGATGAATTGTTTGAAAACGTCTATACAGCTAATCCGATGAAAACGTTCGAGCTAGATGGATTAAAAATTACACCTGTTCCAGTAAAGCATTTCGGTGGTAGATGGCTTGTTGACAATTTCTGGGACGGTGAGCCTTACACGGGTTATATCCTTGAATACAAAGGAGTCACTGTATTCTTTGGAGGGGACACTGGCTACGATGAATCCATTTTTAAACTAATCGGCAAAGCGTATACTATTGATATTGCGTTAATTCCTGTTGGACCTGCTAGCTGGATTACAGGCGGTGGACTTGGAAATGGAGTGCATGTAAATCCATTTGGTGCAGTGCAAATCTTCAAAGACATTAATGCAAAGTATATGATTCCAATTCACCATAGCACTTTTTATAGAAGAGGCGGAAGCGAAATGGAAATGATTAAACAAGCAATGGAAAAATCAGGACAAAAAGAAAAAATCAGACTCCTACGCATCGGAGAAAAAGCAGAATTTAAAAAAGCAGCGGATAAGGTTGATTTAGTTGGTAATTAGATTAGATTTACTTTCTCCATATTGCCGATGAAGACTAGCCGGAAGATATTGCGCCCCTTTGGGGCTATTTGTTGTAAGCGTCAAAGAAGCTTCCTATCTTTAGCGCGCCTTCCCTTCCACCTACTATAAACCAAATTCATTTTCCTTTCTGCTAATTTTCCCATACGATAAGTTTTCTTATTATTACCGTTCTTAATGCTTCCGCAATTTGATCTATAAATCAAGATTTGGGTTCGTTTTTATTCAGCCCCTAATCGAAGGCAAACCGAACGCTAATCGAAGGCAAACCGAAGGCTGACCGAAGCCTAGAACAATTTTTCTCTTTTTAAAAAAAACTTTATTTTAAAACTAGGAATTAGAGTAGTGAACAAATGACTGAATTTCTTTCCAAACATGCAGATTTAATTGGTATATTGATCATGCCGTTGACCTATGGGTTCGTTGGTTGGTTTACTAACTGGGTTGCTCTCAAAATGACTTTTTATCCAATCAAGTTCTGGGGCATTCCCCCGTATCTGGGTTGGCAGGGGATAATACCGCGTAAGGCGCATAAGATGGCAACTCGTGCCGTTGATGTGATTACAGGTAGGCTTATTAAGATTGAAGAAATCTTTGATAAAGTAGATCCGGCGATGATTGAAAAAGAACTAAAGCCCATGCTCAAGCCGGTGATTCGTGAGTTGACGAAAGACATTATAGATCAAATAAGACCAGGACTCTGGCCTGCAATTCCAGACTTAGTAAAAAACCAAATCTACGCAGAAACAGAGAAACAAATTCCAGATGCAGTCAAGAGCATAATCCTTGGTATCCGCAAGAACGTCTATCAATTCTTTGATTTAAAAGGAATGGTTCTAAAAAAACTCTCTGGAGACAATGTTGTCCTTGTTGTTGAACTCTTTCAAACAGTTGGTGGACCTGAATTTAGATTTATAGAATTATCAGGACTTTATTTTGGTTTACTCCTTGGTCTTATTCAAATGGGAGTTTGGATTCTTTTTCCAATCTGGTGGACTCTTCCGATTCAGGGGGTAATAGTCGGTTACCTCACTAATTGGCTTGCACTTGAAATGATCTTTCGTCCTTTCTATGAAAAGAATTATATCTTCTTCAAATACCAGGGCATATTCTTGAAACGTCAGGCGGCAGTGTCAGAGGCTTACGCAAAATTTGTTGCGGAAAAGATTTTAAATTCAAGAAACATTCTAGAAGAAATTATATATGGTCGTGCTGCGGATGAAGTATTTGCACTCATCAAGAAAGCAGTCATTCGTTCCTTTGAAAACACATCCCAATTAGCTCATCCAATTATCACTGTAGCAATGGGCTCGGAAAAATACCTTGAGATCAGAGAAGAAATTGTAAAACGAATGAGTGAGGTCGCTCCTAAGTCTATCGAAAAAATAGAAAAGTATGTAGAAGAGGCAATTGATATCGAAGAGACAATGGCAAGCAGAATGAAAGCACTTCCTCCCGAAGAGTTTGAATCCATTCTTAGATCGGCTTTTCAAGAAGATGAACTCTTGCTCATATTAATTGGAGCAGTTCTAGGTGCGTTAGTCGGTCTAGGTCAGGCGTTTTATATGCTCGCCTTCCCCGGATAATAAGGATTATTCAGCAATCGGCAAATTAGATTTCTTTATATCCAATTCCAATCATGGTAATATCGTCTTGTTTGCCTGTATCCCCTAGAAATTTTTCTAGCTCAATGATTACTTGGTCTAATGATTCATTGATATGCTTTGCTTTATTCTCAATTAGAATTTGGTGAAGTCTTTCTTCACCGAATTCTTCTTCTCCGATGAACTGTTCAAAGACTCCATCCGTAAAAATATATAGACGGTCCTCTTTATTGAAGGAAAATTCTTTGATAGCATACCCATCTTTGCGGATAACACCAATAAGCCCTCCTGTGTTTTTGAGAAGCTGAAATTCTTTTCCTTTCTTAATAATTAGTCCTGCCGGGTGACCTGCCGAGGAGTAAGTTAAAGTATGATTTACAGTATCTATATCAACTAGAATACAAGTAAGAAAACTATTTAGCGTTCCATAGCGACGAATAAATTCTTTGTTGAATATATCAATGATTTCATTGACTGAGAGTGCAAAGTTTTTTATTCCATCATAGATTCCCTGGATCGCCATCATAATAAGTGCGGCTTGCACTCCATGGCCTGTAGCATCGGCAAGAAAAACTCGTATCGTCGCATTATCAATCTTATCCACACTGTAAAAATCTCCCCCTACTTCGCTCATGGAAATATAACGAACAACTATTTCTAAATCCTTGTTTTGATTCAAATTAGTAGCAAGTGTAGCGGATTGAATTTTTTGTGCCATAGCCAAGTCGCTCTTAATCAGTTTAAGAGTGGAATTTAATTCTGAGGTTCTAATATGCACTTTCTCTTCAAGGATTTCGTTGATCTTGCGCTGTGCCTCCAGAGATTCCTTTTGCACACGAATGCTTTCATCCTGAATAATCTGATATCTATCGGCTAACGCAAAAGAAAGAATAGTTAATTCAAGAAGAGAACCGATTTGCATTACGTTCATTGTAATCAAATTTCGTTCAATTATATTGAAGAGATATAAAATAAACAGAGTCGCGCCGCTTAAGAAAGTAAACCATGCAATTACAAAGTATCTTGCATAACGATTTCCTTTATGCAAACTATAAAGACCGGAAAGGAAAATAAATACAATAGTAAAAATGGCAACTAGACTTTGAATCTGAATGCAAAGACGCGAAGATATAAATATAGAAAAGAGAGCAAATCCAAAAAGGATTTCGAGGGAAATACTAATTTGTCGCAGTCGCGGAAAATTCTTCTTAAACTCCAAGAATCTGTCTGCAAAGGCAAGCACTGATATCCAGGAAAGAGATGTTAAAATTATGACAGAGTGATTCTGCCATCGAATACTTTCACCCCATAAGTATTGGAAGCCATGACCGTTAAACGCTATATAAAAAAACAAAGTTAAAAATGTGCTGAGAGAATAATAGAAATAACTCTGACTACGAAAGGCAAAAAAAATAAAGCCATTGTATATAGCCATAATTCCCATAGCTCCATAGAATAAGGCATACCATGTCTCCAGTCGGGCATTGTGTTCTAAATACGGCTGCGTCTTAAAAAGAATGAGTGGCACGATGAAAGCTGTAGTGGTATTGATTTTTAAATAGAAACGAAAATTCTTTTCAGGAAGAAGTTCTAAAGGCAATACGAAGAATCTGTTAAATACTTCCCTTTGGGCAAATGGTAATTTGTCGCCAAACTTTTTAACTTTCCAAACATGATCTATTTCATAATAAAACTCAATCGAGTCTAAATGGGAATAGCCGATTTCCAAGAACCAATCCTTTGTTTGTGGATCTAAGTTTTGAAGATCGAATCGAAGCCAATACGCGTAAGGGCTATAACCAAAGTTTAAAGTCTCTCTTTCATTAGCACGGAATTTTTCCTCTAAGGCAGAAGTTCTTATGGCGTCAAAATCTAGTTCATTCAAGCGATCTTCATAAACAAAAACAGATTTGCTTAGGTTGACTTTGTCGGTATCAGGATGAAGTAAAATTGTATCGTCTGCGAGTAAACAAGCAGCATAAAACACTGCAAACAATGCCACAATGAATCGAAACATAAAACCATTAGAACACAGGCTAACGCTGTAAGTCAATGAATATATACGAATATATACAAATTGAGTAGGCTTCCAATTTCGGAAATGGTTTTTTTTCTACTTGCCTCCCTTTGCGTATTTCGCGTAATGTGAATAAGGCGAGAGCAATGGACACAACAAAAGAACTTAAATTAGCGGTATTAATCGATGCGGATAATGTTCCGTATTCCAACATAAAAGGAATGCTAGAAGAAGTAGCAAAGTATGGAACTCCTACTTTTAAACGAATCTATGGAGATTGGACAAAGCCGACTCTATCCGGTTGGAAGACCGTCTTACTCGAAAATGCAATTACTCCGATTCAGCAATACAGCTACACAGTAGGAAAGAACTCAAGTGACTCAGCACTCATCATAGACGCGATGGATATTTTATACACAGGTGGTGTTGACGGATTTTGTATTGTTTCCAGTGATAGCGATTTCACTAGATTAGCCACACGTCTCAGAGAAGCAGGTATGAAAGTAATCGGTATCGGAGAAAAGAAAACTCCTTCTCCCTTTATTGCATCCTGTAACAAATTCATCTACATAGAAATCTTGCACAAAGAAGCAAAATACCAACCACAAGTAAAAGCAACAGCCAAATCCAGTCACAAGAAAGACTTCCTTCCTGTTGCGAAAATAGACAATGATCTAATCCAACTCATATCAGAAAGCATTAACGATATAGCAGAAGAAGACGGTTGGGTATTTCTAGGTGTTCTTGGAAATCTAATTCTAAAAAAACAACCAGACTTTGATCCACGTAACTATGGTCACAAAAAATTACTCGATATGATTAAAACAATCGAAACAATCGAAATAGACAAACGTCCAACGGGTAAGAACAATATATCGCACTTTTATGTAAGGACGAAATAAGACATTTAAAAGAATACCACCGATGGGCACCGATAAAAGATACGATGGTTAATGGTTAATTAGTGTGCATTCGAAATTCTTTTTTAACCACGAAGAGCGCGAAGGACACGAAGGGTTTTAATTTTTTATTCAATGAATACTTTGTGTTCATGTATTCAACTCAGCTTTCTCCCTTTATCAAGTCAGTTGGAGTTTATAATGGCTAAGATTTACTTTTCAATTTTTATACTATCTCTACTTTTAGGTTGCTCGGATACTAAGCAAATTACAAAGGAAAGTCAAAACAAAGAATCAGAAGGTATTGGCTATTTAAAATTGAAAATAATTGATTCAGTCAATGATGAAATTTTTTCTCGAAGCACTGTTGAATTAAGGGGAGTGAAAAAACTTCCTATATTTGATTATAAAAATAAACCATTTGAAAAGGAAAATGATTTTGAAATACGGGGAACAATCAAAGAGAATGCAAACTCAATGCTTGCAGTGGAAGAAGGGGATTATTTTGTTTATCTGCATGTAAGCGATACAATAATAAGACCTCTTCTAATTTCAGATTTTACTTCTAAAACAGTTCAATTTGGATATAGACCAAAATTAGAAGATAAGATATATGGCAATCAGTATGAATTAATCCCATACACAAACAAACCCTGTCACTTTCCGCAAAGTCAGGGAGAGGCAATCCAATGCACTGCATTAAAAATTGAGCGAAACAAGGTAACAGAGATTACCCTCAAATTTGAAACTGAATCAAGTTTTAACCCCGCAATGACTGGAGTGATTTGGCTATTTACCCTGCTAACTCCTATCCCGCATGTAGGAGCTCCTCTGATAGTATTAGGATCAATCATTGTAACAAGAGATGTAGAAATGCAAACAAATATCAAAGATCAAAATTAGAAAGAAACAAAAACTCTATCGTATCTTTTATCGGTGGTAAATTCTTAAATTACTCCAAAGGAAATACAAGTCCGGTTTTATCAGCAATATCGGCGCGGCGATTTACTGTGTTTTCCTTTTCGTCTAAATCAGGTATATCGGGATTAGTCGCTCCTTAAGCGGATTAAACGGCGATTAATTTCTTTTTTCTATATTCTTCTTCACGCACCATATCAGCCAATTTTCCCCCGTTTGCCTTTATCCACCTTTTCGCCCAAAGGGATTAGGGATATTCTTGTCTTCACTCATAGATTTGTCTAGAATAAAAAATGGGATTTTCAGAGCAAGACAGAATTTAAAAAACATATCATTTGTATAGCAAATACTATTCACAAAGCACACAATGGCGATATTTTTTCTTAGTGCTCTTTGTGGTAGTTCCCTTTGTGTCCCTTGTGGTAATTTCTTTTTTGAGAAATCTATCGCCACTATAATACGCATAACGTCTCAAAGTAAAAAAGTATCACAGTCATTTCGAATTATATAAAAATAAAGAATCGCAAAAGAACAATAATTCTCTATCTAACTTTGCACTGTGAGAAATCTATCTAACAACAATCGGTAAAGCGGGTAGTGGGTATTTGCCTGTGTTAGGAGACTTTATCCAACAAGATTTTCTTAACACTAAGGACACAAGGGTTTTCACAAAGCACACAATGGTAATAATTTTTCTTAGTGTTCTTTGTGGCAGTTCCCTTTGTGTCCCTTGTGGTAATTTCTTTTTTGAGAAATCCATCACTATCATAAAGCGTAATCTAACTCTGCTCTATGAGAAATTTATCTAACAACAATGGCGGATAGTTAGTATTTGCCTTTGTTCAGAAATTTTATCCAACAAGATTTTCTTAACACTAAGGACACAAGGGTTTTCACAAAGCACACAATGGTGACAATCTTTCTTTGTGCTCTTTGTGGCAGTTCCCTTTGTGTTCCTTGTGGTAATTTCTTTTTTGGGGGGGGATATCCATCGCCACTATAATACGCATAACATCTCAAAGTAAAAAAGTATCACAGTCATTTCGAATTATATAAAAATAAAGAATCGCAAAAGAACAATAATTCTCTATCTAACTTTGCACTGGAGAAATCTATCTAACAACAATCGGTAAAGCGGGTAGTGGGTATTTGCCTTTGTTAGGAGACTTTATCCAACAAGATTTTCTTAACACTAAGGACACAAGGGTTTTCACAAAGCACACAATGGTGACAATCTTTCTTTGTGCTCTTTGTGGCAGTTCCCTTTGTGTTCCTTGTGGTAATTTCTTTTTTGAGAAATCTATCTGACAACAATCGGGATAGTGGGTATTTACCTTTATTAGGAAGGTTTATTTATTATAGCGAGAGAAGTAAGCGTCGATTTCTCCTCTCAAGTCTAATCCTACTTTCTCAAATATAGAAAGTAAGTCGGTAAATGCTCCTTTGCCGCCAAGGAAGTCCCAGAACTCTTCTGCAACTTTTAATTCATTGTCTAAATCAATCATACCACGCATAGTCCAACGAGAATATGGTTTTGGATCGTAGGGATTGTATGGAATAGCAATAATAGTTTGCACATTTGCTTTTGGGTTAATGGCTAACGTGACAGCAACCCACTCAAGTAAAGTTCTTTTGAATTCTTTAAATCCGCCTGCATTTGGCTTCGCTGTCTTTATATCAAAAAGATAAATTGTTTCATCTGTGCCAATTAGCTTTACATCTATCTTAGTCGGCTTCACTGTTTTCATTTCGCCTTTACGGCATACTTCCCTAATGGCTTCAATTTCTTTCGGTTTATTAGGTTCGATTTCTGCTGTTGCTAATTTATCCATTATATCCTGAATCACTCTATGTGCTTCGGAGGAAATTTCTGTTCCCGCTGTTGCCTGTGACTCCGCTGATTTAAAACTAGTTGCGGCTAACGCTAATGCAACTGGTTCAAATATACTTGTTCCAAAATTTGTATTGAGAGAATGAATGAAGGAAAATAAGGCTAATCGATCTTTGCCTAAAAGCCTCGTATGAAATGGCATCGACGCCGGCTCAGGATTATAATTCTGAAACTTGTGCCGGAGGCTATTCTTTAGAACATCTTCTACTTGTTGTTTTTGTTGTTTAGTTAGGGACATTTAAGTTAAAAGTTCCTCTAGTCCAGTGTAATGCGGAATATGCGCTTTAATAGCAATCTTATCATTAGCTGCAATTATGTTTTGCTTCTGCTGTAATTCTATGTTAGAGAGAACGCATTGATAATGATAATGTTTCCCGTCCGAATAATCATGGTGTGTATGAGTGAGTGTATCGGCTTTATTTCTGGAATACTTTGAGTATTTGCAAAGTCCATTGGCTATGTCCTCCTTTGAAAATTTGTCACACTTCTCTAAACATTTAACCTCAACAGTAGAAATGTCCTGTTCGAATTCAGAAAATTTCTCTATGACATAGGGACAAAAATTAATCCATTTTTTACATATAGGACAACGATCTGAATTTCTTGAATTAATGGTATCTATGGTTGCAGTTGGAATTGCCGTTTTTAAGGAAAATGATCCTGACTGAATTTCTTTTTTCATTCCAACTTCTAGTCCATAAATTCTTTTATCTTTCGTTATTAGTAAAAAGTCAGGAGGAACTAAGTGATCTTTTCCGCTATAAATTTTCTGGTGTAATAATAATGGAAGAATATAGCCAATGTCATGTCGCAAGATAAAAATATAAACTAATAGCTCATGCCATAAACCGCCTGCTGTCTTTGGAAGTAATTTATCGAAATATTTTCCAACCTGCGTTGTTTCTTCAGAATCAGGAATTCCAACACTTTCCGTATAATTCCTTAACTCACTAAATCCAACTTCACCTTCTAGGTTTGGAATCACTGTTTTCAAAAAGTCTAAAAATTTATTTCTTCGCTCAACATTTATAGTTAATGTTTCATAACACATCAATAAATTAACAAGATGTAATATTCCTTTGATAAAATCTTGCTTGCTTTCAGTGTTAGCCCTTTTCGTTCCTATCGAATAGAACCCTCGTCCAAATAAAATATATTCAAATAAATCTGCTAAAATCATTTGTCGATCTTTCTGATTATATAATTGTTCGAATAAATCAATTTGCTTAAAGGAAGAAATAAGTGAGTCTAAGTTTGATTTATAAATTTCGAAATCCTTCTTTTCGCTCTCATCATTTAAATAAATGCTTTCATTAGAGAAAAAATCATTTAAGGCTTGTAAATGATTTACGGACAGTCCGACTTTATCAAATAACTCTTTCATATATAATCCTTTTCGCTAAAATATATTTTATCCCAACTTCTTCAACAGGCGCACAATACCTGATGGAGTTTCCCATCTACCTTCAAGATTGCTGCGGCTAATTTTATTTGCCCAACGTTTATCTTCTTTGGTAGCAGGCTCATAACCTAAACTCATCCAAAACAGAACAGCTTCTTGCGTTGGAGAACAAGGAACTTCGACAAAGGTTATGCCATTTTCTTTTGATAAAGATTCAAATCTGTCTACAAGTCGAGTTCCGATTCCTTCTCTTGTTCGGAAATAAACACTAATTGCGTTTACTGATGCGTAGGCGCCGTCAAAAGAATATTCTAATTCGCCATACTCGCAAGAAATCATTGATTCTTCAACCGTAATCTCAAGCTCTATCTGTTCTCTTTCTAGTAAGTTTTCCATTTCCTACTTCCTCTTCAAATGAAAAATAATCTCCGCATAAGCAGCCTTATCCTTTTCTGTGCGATTCAAAACAGGACGTTTGTATTGATTGACAATTTGCATTCCGGCATTTTCGGCGATGGTGGGATACATATTGTATTTGTCATTAGCCACTAAAAACACATCGTAATCTTTGACTAAGAACTTTTTACAATTGTTCAATACATCTGAAATTCCTTTTATGTAATTCTCTTTTGCTTCTCTGCCCTGTCCTTTAAACATAGGACCTATTTCTAAATTATCATTGCGCTCGAATCCAAATAAATCGTAGGCATACGCGTGTTGTTCGTGATAGTCAATTAACCCAACATAAGGCGGACTAGAGAATATTCCTTTTATCTTTTGTTTCTTAACTAGTTTTACAAAAGGTTGATTTACTTTTTCCAATTCTTCTAATATATCCATCGTGCGGCTATCACCTGTTAAACACGTTTGGAAAGTATTCGTTCTTAATTGCTTAAACTGCTCCAATCGCTTGAGTGTATCTTTAGAATAAGTCTCCCACCATTTGAGAATGGAAAATAAAGGTTTACACATTTTTCCATGCTTCGCGCAATAATAGGTAGTAGTGACTGGCTCTTTGAGAGTTGCGAGGTCGGCGTGAGTTGTAGCACGACAAGAGCGAATGGTGCGACTTAGGATAACGCTGATTATGTTCTTGGTGTCTGGATTTTTTATCTTTTTGATTTCTTTAAATACAAATTCAATTTCATTTCGGACATGCTCGGAATACCATTTATCTAAAAAGCTATCCATTTTATCCTGACGGAGTTGGATTTTATACTTTTTAATGAGCTTATTGTATATCGGGAGAAATTCTTTTTCTTTTTCATATCCATACACGTCTTCATTAATCTCATGACGTTGGACTCTATATTTGTAATCTGGAACCGGAAAGTATTTTTGATTGAACTCGTATAATTCTTTTAGAAGTGTTTCTTCAAATTCTTCTGTGTTCGTCTCGGATAAAAATGCTTTGAGTGCTTTTGCGATTCGGTGTAATTCTGTCTCAACATCTAATAGGTTGTAGTCGGTAACTTTAGAATTCCCAATTTTAGAATTGAATGCCGATATATCGAGACCAACAGCGTGTAGCCCCAACTCAGACGCTTGCACCATAGTCGTTCCACTTCCTGAAAATGGATCGAGCACAATATCGTCTTTTTTAAAATATAGTTCCTTCTTAAAATCGTCTGTGTGGGAATCTAAAAAATATTCCACTAATTGTGGAATGAATTTTCCTTTATAAGGATGAAGTCTGTGAACATGCTTGGTGGTTTCTGCTTCCGTATATTGATCAAAAGACAAAGCCCAGTTTAAATCTTCGCCTAGTTGGTCTTTCCAGGCTAATTGCCGTTTGCCGTTATAGGATTCGTAATAATGTAAAAGCTCTTCTTTGGATACTTGCGTAGATCCGTTACTTCCAATCTTTGCAATTTTGCCATATTGGACTAAGTAAGAAATATTCGATGAGGTCACATTTTTACCGAGATGCTGTGTCGCCCACTGACTTGCTTCTTTGATGGACAGAAATTCTTCTGTAGGAAATAGAACAGCTTCACGTTTATGAGTATTTAGTTTTTGCATTGTCTCCTCGCGCTTACTTTGTCTAACTTTAAAATTATGAATTATGTCTACTTATACTGTCAATTAAAAAAGAGCCTGCTAATTTCGCTCCTTTTACTGAGCAAATTACTTACAAATGAACGAAATCAAAGCAGCCATTCTTAAAAAATCAAATCCTGTAAATCTTGTTCATCCTGTCCAAATTATTTAATTTTTCCAGTCTTGCCATTCAAACTCTGACTGACTTTTTTCTAAATAAAAAGTATGTCAAATAAAACGAACCCACAATCCCAAAAAAGTTCGAATAATTACGCACTAGCGCACTACCTCTTTTCTTAGCGTTCTTAGCGTTCTTAGCGTTCTTCGTGGGCTTCGTGGTTAATATCCTCTCCCTAGTCACGGATAACAACCAAAACCCGTGTATTCGATAAGTTGCGGATACATCAAATTTACTGCGAGCGATACGATTAAATATACTCTCAAATATACTGACAAGATTTCTTTCACTAAACTTGGCACTAAACCTACCACTAAAGCTAGCAGTATCATTGATGCATCGCAAACTAAAAGTAAGCTCCTTGTAGAGTCAGGTTGAACGACTACCCAGTAGTATCTTTGCTATATCGCGATCATCAGGAACGGAAAATCGTATGTTAAAAAAGTTCGAATAATTACGCACTAGCGCAGCTTTAAAAATTGACCGAGCACTCAGATTCTGCGTATAACGCGAGCAGGCAAAGTTTTTTCCCAAAAAAGGAATTGTTTGGCTTACAAAAATAGGAGCGGATAACAATGAAAAAACTAACAACGAACGATAATTTATTTTACAACCGAGTAGCAAACCTTCTACGAAATGCTAAGCAACTTGTAGTTCACAATGTAAACTCAGTTATGGTTAACACGTATTATCTGGTAGGAAAGATGATCGTAGAAAAAGAGCAACAAGGAAAAATGCGTGCGGAATATGGAAAAGAATTAATTCAAAAATTATCCAAACGATTAAAAAGAGAATTTGGAAAAGGCTTCTCCGTAGACAATCTAGAAAATATGAGAAAATTCTATATCGTCTACTCAAAATCCGAGACAGTGTCTCGGAAATTCATCGAAAACAAAAATTCTCCTCTCAACTGGTCACACTATCAAATTCTAATTCGCATGGAAAAGTCTGAACGTCAATTTTACGAAATAGAATCCATCCAAAATAATTGGAGTGTTCGAGAATTAAAACGTCAATTCAACAGTGCTTTATTTCAAAGACTATCTCTAAGTAAAAATAAAAAAGAAGTAAAACGATTAAGTAAAAAGGGTCAAATCATTGAAAAGCCAACAGACCTAATAAAAGATACTTACATCTTAGAATTCTTAAGCTTACCCGAATTACCCGCTTACACAGAATCAAAATTAGAATCTGCATTAATTAATAAATTGGAATTATTTCTTTTAGAATTAGGAAAGGGGTTTACATTTGTTAGCCGCCAAAAAAGAATCTCGTTTGAAGAAAAACATTTCTTCATTGATTTAGTTTTCTACAATCGCATCTTACGCTCGTTTGTCTTAATCGATTTAAAAATGGGTGAGCTTAAACACCAAGACCTAGGTCAAATGCAAATGTATGTAAATTTCTACGATGCCAATATAAAATCTCCAGACGAAAATAAAACAATCGGAATCATTGTCTGTAGAGATAAAAATGATACTCTCATCAAAATTACTTTGCCCAAAGACAATCATCAAATTTTTGCAAGTCGATACAAAACAATTTTACCGAATAAAAATGATCTTAAAAGAATTCTAAATAGTTAAATCTATGTCTCGTATAGCCCTTAAGCAAAAAGTGATTGTGTTTTGCAAAACTTGTAAGCCTTGCCTTAAGAGGGCTACCGCAAATCTACGTAGGTTACATAACTCGGAGTCAGTCAATTTTTTGCTTGATATTTTAGTCTGAATCGATTAGGATACCGTTTTCAAACTGAGGGGAAAGATTTGTTTAATAAACTACAGGAGACACCAACCATTAGCCCTGAGAAAGTTAAGCCAGTTGTAGACAAACCCAAGGGTTTCACTATACAATTAAAGCTGATGGGGATAATTTCTCTTTTATTCATTCTGACTGTCACTGTCATTATCATGCTCGCCACTCAATTCTTTCGCTCCGAGACAGAAGCTCGCGTGGACGACATGAACCTCCAAAATGTGCGTGTCACCGGCTCCAAAGTAAAAACAGACATTGCCGCTATCTTAGACAAAGCGACTCAGATGGTCGTCATCCTTCAGTCCGAATCCAATCCCGAAAAATTCATCAATCTTTTTTTTAAGAATGACCCCGACTTCTTACTCTTAGGTCTATATCGCCGAGAGGAAGAGCGGCTAAATCCAATTAAACTCATTTTGAACAAAGAGTATTTGAATGAATATCAGCTCAAGAATGAAGACCTGGAATCCATCATCACTCTAAATAAATCCGTCTTCGAAAGATCTTTCGAGGGAGAGCCTATTCTCTATAATGCAAGCCCCGGCGCCAAAGAGCCAGTATTCGCACTCAGCTTTCCTCAAACCGACGGTGACAAACAAGATATAATCATCGCTGTCATTAAGTTGGATAAAATTCAATCTGCTTTTAAAAAATCAGGAATCACAGAAATATTTTTAGTCAACGGTGACGGTCTAGTGATTGCTCATGACGACGCAAAAGTTCTATTTACCTCCGCAAATTTTAGTGAACTCCCCATTGTAGATCAAATGCTAAAAAGCAATATCGCAAATGGAAAGAAGACCTATAAAGGAGCGGATAACAAGGATTATATCGGTGCCTATCAAAAAATCGGCTTTGCCAATAGTGGAGTCATTTCTGTTGTCGAAGAAGAGCGCGCCATGGAATCAGTTTACAAAATTCAAAGCATGAATATCAAGATTATGATTATCGGGGTAAGCCTTGCACTCATCGTTGTATTCATTATGGCAAAGACAATTTCTAATCCTATTTTACTTTTATTATCCGCTACCGTTGAAATCGCAAAGGGAAATTTTAAAGTCAAGATAAAGCCTAGCACAAAAGATGAAGTAGGACTTCTAACTGAATATTTCGTTACCATGGGCGAGGGTCTAGAAGAGCGAGAGAAAGTAAAAAGCATTCTAGGAAATATGATTGATCCAGTCGTGGTCGGGGAAGCCATGAAAGACATGAACGCACTGAAACGCGGATCAGAGAAGCAGATAACAGCTTTTTTCTCCGACGTAGCAGGCTTCTCTACAATCAGTGAGGAGCTAACCTCTGTTGACCTCGCCGCCTTACTCAACGAATATCTATCTGCCATGACCTTAATCTTAAAAAAATACAATGGAGTATTAGATAAATACATTGGGGATGCGATAGTCGGAATATTTAACGCTCCCGTTGACGTTCCCAATCACCCTCTTTCAGCGGCTATGGCTTCGATTGAAATGATTACAAAGCTACATGATCTTCGAGAATATTGGACAAAGAACAATCTCTACACAAAAGAAGCTCGCGAAATGGATGTTCGAATTGGACTCAATGTGGGTTTGGCTAAAGTTGGGTTTATGGGAACGGATGCTCTTGCCTCGTATACCATGATGGGGGATACTGTTAATTTGGCGGCACGTCTGGAAGCTGCGGGCAAAGATTACGGCGTAAATATTCTCATTTCAGAAAGCATGAACAAGGAAGTAGGCAAAGAGCTATTTACCCGTGGACTTGATTTAGTTCGAGTAAAAGGAAAAAATGAGCCAGTCAAACTTTTCGAACTCATTGGAACGCAAACTGACATCACTCCCCTTTAAGAGAATCTGCAGAAATTTATCAACATGCATTTGCTCTTTACCTAAAACAAAATTGGGATATTGCAATTGATTCATTTAAACAAGCCGAAAAAGCAAAAGGAAAAAAAGATAAGGCAGTAGAGCTTCTAATTGATAGATGTTTCTATTATAAATCATCTCCCCCCGGCGATACCTGGGATGGAGTATTCACTCGTAAACATAAATAGCCATGCGTCGCCCCTCTAAGGATTCAATCCTCACAATCGGATTTCTTCTTCTAAACAGTATCCTATTTTCTGTCCTACTCTATCTTGATTTAAACGAGAAAGCAGGTATTGGTAATAATCCTCTCATTGGAGAAGTAACCTTCAAAGAAAAAACAGTCCATCGAAAATTAGATTCGAGCGTTGTATGGGATCAAGTAGAAAATAAATCTCCCGTGGCTAACAAGGATACTATCCGCACACTCGATTACTCCGATGCAGTATTGACCTTAAAAGATGGAACCACTGTTCGACTTTCGGATAATAGCATGATCTACATTGATCTTTCTGAGAAAAATCTAAACATCAACTTTGACTACGGTTCCATTTCTACTTCAAGAGCCGATGGCACTGAACCTGATGCCACTCTAAATATTAAGAGTGGAGATAAGACCATTCAAATTGACAAAGGCGGAGCAGCAAAATTATCCAAGAACGAAGACGAAAATGTAAACATCCAAGTCGAGAAAGGACAAGCACGGTTAGCCTTAAAAGGCAAAGAAGAAATTCTACAAACAAATCAAACAGCAGAACTCAGAGACAATAAGATAGATGTAAAACCAATTCGCTTTTTACTTCAATCTCCCCCTGACGGCAAATACTATTCTACCAGTGTGGATACCTTTACTTCTGAATTCAAATGGAGTCCGCTTGACAAAGGAGTGGTAGTCAATCTTGAAATCGCAAAAGATAAATCCTTTCGTCAAATTATTAAACAACAATCCGGCATTCGAGAAGCAGGTATTTCTATTGCCTTAAATCCGGGAATTTACTTTTGGAGAATCGGAGCAAAGAATCCTCTTGGCGGCAAATTAGAATTTAGCGAAAGTAGAAAGCTCACTCTTTTTGCAGAGAAAGCGGTTACTATCACTACTCCGCAAGATGGAAAAGTATTTACCTATAGCTTAAAGCTTCCGACCATTGCACTTCGCTGGACAAAAAACGAATTCTCTTCTTCTTACAAGGTGGACATTGCTCGCAATCTAGAATTTACCAACATGGTCAAGACTCTTGATTCTTTTGAAAATTACATCAGCACAGATATTCCTGCGAAAGGAACCTACTACATCCGTGTCACTACTCGTCCCAATGTTCCAGATCTATCGCCTGTCGTTTCCCCTGTTACTAAATTTTCTATTGAAGAAAAGCAAGTCCCCGATGCACCCGAAATTATATCTCCCGTTGCCAATGCAGGATTTGGTTTAGACTTTATTCAAAGAAGTAGGATTGTATTTAACTGGCGGGATAATAGAGAGTTTGCGAGCTATGAATTAGAAATAGCAAAGACATCTGACTTTGCATCTATCTTAATCAAACAAAATTCAAAAGAGAATTTTAGCTCGCCTGAATTAAAAGAACAAGTAGGTGAACTCTTTTGGCGGGTAAGAGGTATTTTACCCGATGGAAGAAAATCGGAATTCTCGAGAACCAATCCATTTAGAATCACTGAGCCTACAAACTTAAAACTAATCTATCCCGAATCCCTCTCCGAGCTTGACATGACCTCTGATAAATCAGTTACCTTTCGCTGGCAAAGACCGGAGACTACGGGGACATTTCTCTTAGAAATTGCAAATAGTCCTGACTTTTCCAATTTGGTATTAAAAGAGGATGAGAGAATCGTTTCGGGGTATTCAAAAAAAGTATCTTTAAAATCAGAAGGAAAATACTATTGGAGAATTAAATTACTCTCCCGTGAAAACAAAGAAATTTCCAAGAGTGAAGATAGTAGCTTCACTTTATTAGCCGCTCCTATTCCCAAGCTAATTAGTCCGAGCGAAGGGGCAAACATTGATTTAACCAGTTCACCGGCAATAGACTTTAATTGGGCGAGAGACGAGAAAGCCAATTCTTATACGGTAGAAATTTTTGATACAAACAAAGGAGCAAGAAGACTTGTAAGCACTGCAACTACAACTGATACAGCATTCTCCTTTCGGGAAATTTCTAAACTCAGAGACGGAAATTTTATTTGGGCAGTGTCTATTCTCTATTCTACAAAAGACGGAAGACCAATCAAAAGTCCACCAACTACTTCTTCTTTTACAGTCCAGGCACCTAAAGTAGAAATGCCTGTGCCTGTCGCCATACAACCAGTAAACGCTTCAGAGCTAGTTATGGGTGAGAAAGAAGAAGTTTTATTCAAGTGGGAGAAAAACGAAAAAGCAGTTCACTACCAAATCGATGTGCAAGAAAAATCTACCAACAGAATAAAACCCGTATTCCAAAAGCAAACTTCAGATACAAATGCGTTATTTGAAATACCTCTCACAGTCGGTGAAGGTATTTATTATTGGGATCTGTATATATTCTATAAAACATGGGACGGGCGCGTAACTAGAAGTAACCCTATACGAAACGAATTCTCTTTGAAATTTCCCTATCGTAATCCGCCCTTCTCTGTCCTTACTAGTCCTAGCGGTGGACAAGACATTAAGCCAGATGATAACTGGAATGTCCCACTGGTATGGGAAGCAAACGAGCGAGCTGTATCGTATAACGTCCTAGTCTCCGAATTTGAAACAAATAAACCGGTCTTCAAAGAAACAACAGAGGCTACACGCACTACATTCGTCGTAAGTGATACAGCAATTAAACCCGGAAAATATGTCTGGTCGATTTCCCTTAATTACAAAGCAAAAGATGAAAGAATCGTAAAGAGCCCCACTAGGAGACAGGAATTCAACCTAGTCATGCCTTCCTTTGAAGTTCCCGTTTCCGTTGCCATTTCTCCCGAAGCGGATACTGTCTATAATCCAACAAATCAATCAGAATTAGAATTCAAATGGGAAAAGAGCAACTCTGCCTTGTTATACACAGTGGAGCTATTTGAGCTAAAAGAAGGTAGTCAATTGCTAATCACTCGCAAAGATACAAAAGAAAATTCATTTTTATTTAAGGATATGACTCGTCTCACAAATGGGCAATACCAATGGAAACTAACGATTGCTTATAAGGATAGAAAGCTTAAGACTATTTATACTGAGCCGCTCATGACTGATTTCACTGTTCGTATTCCTGCGGAAGATGTAATAGAAGCTCCTCAAATCATATCCAAACCGAGGCTTTATGTGGAATAAATTAAAACAAATACTACTTTTACTCTTAATGACTCTTACTTTCGGATATTCTAGATTATCCGCAGAGGACCAGGAAATCGAATGGGGAGCTTCCAAAATCGCAAAGGCTTACAAGGTAGAACTACGAGATTTCAGTTCCAAGAAAATGGTTTTAGAAAAAAAAGTTAAAACCACTTCCTATAAAATTGACAAACTAGATCCGGGTCTTTATGAATACCGAATCGGAATTATCAATGACAAGGAGGTAACGGTCATTTACTCTGAATGGTCTACACTTTCTATCATCCAAGCCTTTGAACCAGAAGGCTCAGTAGAAGAAATCTATTACGGAGGCAAGCAAGACAAATTCCAGGAGATATACATTAGCGGTAGTAATTTCTTAGAAGATACTAAAATAGAAATTTTTTCTCCTCAGGGAAAAATTCCCGTCAAGAATCTAGTTCGAATTAGCGAAAGAGAATTAAAATTCATACTAGATCTGACCACTGCAAAGCCGGGCACTTATGATTTAAAGATTATCAATCCATTGAATAAAACCTACGTCAAAAAAGGCTTTTATTTATTAGGCAATACAAAAGCAGAAGCAGAGAAGATAATCATAGAAGCCGCGAATAAAAGTCAGGGAACAGAAGTGAGCGTGGATAGAAAGTTTTTTCAACGCTCTGCCTTTTTGCCGGGCTTAGGACAGTATACGAGTGGAAAAGATTACGATTCAAAGTTTAGAAAAGTAAAAGGAATCGCATTCTTTACAGCTACAATTGGCGCTGGAATATTTGCAGCTGTGAGTTATCGCGATTATGCGCAGAAAAAAAAAGAAGTCAACGACTTACACGATTTAGATAATCTAGTGAATTATCCGTATAATTCGCAACAGTCGTTAAGTGGAATTTATTTGAGTCATCAATTTACAAACGGGACTTTAGAATTAGACAATAAATGGCATACATTCACTGCTTCCTCTGCCTTATTCGTGGGATTTTATTTGATTAATCTGATTGATTCGTATTTCTTTACAGGCCCAATTGCCAACGCTAAAACGGCAAATATCAGAGAAAAGGACTCTCAACTAAAAGCCTATATTCTCCCCGACAGAGGTGGTGGAGTAAATTATGGAAATACTGGAATTGGCAGTTCTTATATAATCGAATACAGCTTCCGCTTTTAAAGAAACACGAAGCACATGAATAAATTTGGAACAGTATCTTTTTCCTCTTTTTCTCTGTGCCTCAGTGGCAAAATTACAAGTTTAAGGGGCGCTACGGGTATAGGTTGTATTGCCTAGAATTAAGTTTTCACCCTCTATTTTTACTTCAACAGTTTCGGTTTTTTCTAAATCAGTTCTCTCCATTGTAAGTAGATTACCGGCTAACGACCATTTACCTTGCCACATGGTAGCTTCTCCATCCGGACCTTGAATATGCAAGCGACCATCTGGAAAAAAGTCCAGGGATACTTTGTCTACAGTTGTTTGCCATCCGAAGGTTCCCTCTTTGCTCACTAAAAATGCTTTTATTTCCGCCTCAGACGCTTTGGATTTACTACATCCAATCAAAACAACAGATAAACTAATAACTGCTACTAAAAATTTTAAGAATCTTTTCATTCTTTTATGCGCTCCTTTTTCTATTTAAACCAATATCATTTTCGCTTTAAAAAATAAAACCAGAAAAGAATCTCACTCGCCTTGTTTTACAATGAAGTCAAATTCTTTTTTTGTAATTGGTTGAATTGATAACCTAGAGCCCTTCTGGATTAATTTCATACTAGAAAGCTCTTTAAATGTTTTAATTGCTTTTAGAGTGACAGGATTTTTAAATTTGGATTTAAACTTCACATCTACCATATACCATTGCGGCTTATCGCTCTTAGACTTTGGATCAAAGTATTTGCTCTGTGGATCAAACGCATAATGGTCTATATACCCCTCTTTTACTACTTCCGCTATTCCCGCCACTGCCATCGGTTCAATTCGACTATGATAGAATAAAACCAGATCACCCTTCTTTACTTCATCGCGCAAATAATTTCTCGCTTGAAAATTACGAACTCCTTCCCAACTCCCAATTCCATTCTTACAATTTTTCAAATCGTCTATCGAAAATACATCCGGCTCTGATTTGAATAACCAATAGTTCATCGTTTTACTCCTGACTTTTTAAGATTACCACCGATGGACACCGACTAACACCGATGTTTTATATGATAGCGTTCACTTGGGTTCAAGTTTTTGGTTTAGGGCTTTGGTTTCAAATATAATTTTAATTTCTATTCTTTCCTAGATTATGCAATATTCCCTTTCAATTTACCAATTTATTGATTAATATTTTTTCACCAAAGGCTTAGAATGGGTTTGAGCGGTTAGCCCAAGCCGCCTGCAGGCTTCCTCCCATAATATTTCTAAACGAGCCAAGCGAGTTTAGAAATAAAAATTCCTTTTCCTTTTGGTAGCATTTTAAAGTCTACTCATTAGGGACTATGAAAACAAAATTTATACTATTAATATTGGCTATAGGGCTTTCGCTTGCTGCGATTGCTTTTTTTTCGTCTAAGGAAACTTCCTTCGTATTACTCGATGCAAGTGAGCTTGCTGTTCACCCAGACAAATACGATGGTGACAATCTTCGTGTTCGAGGAATGGTAAAGATCGGCTCGGTTACAAGAGAAGGCAGAGAAGCAAAATTTATTATCGAACTCAACAACAAAGAAGTTCCAGTCAACTTCACCGGCAAAGAGCTATTACCCGACGCATTCAAAGAAGGAGTGCGAGTTCGAGTAGACGGAAAATTTAAAAACGGAGTCTTAGTTGGAGACCACGTAGAAGCAAAATGTGCCTCTAAATACGAAGCGGAATACAAAAACGAACCATGAACAACCTAGGAATCATCTGTCTATTAGCCTCATTCTCCATTTTACTTTTTAGCATTTTTCAGACTGCATTTGGAATCTGGAAAAAGAACGACCGCGCGATTGAAGTAGGACGTTATACGCTACTCGCCAATTTTTTTATAGTGCTACTTGCCTTCATCGTTCTAATGACACAACTTGCTAGAATGGATTTAACCAATCACTATGTAGTCATGCACTCAAGCGATCATCTCCCTCTATTCTATCGCGTAACGTCTATTTGGTCGGGCTCTTCTGGCTCACTGCTTTTTTGGAATCTACTTGTTAGCCTTTTTACTTTTATAGCTCTCTGGCAGGCAAGACATTCCAATATGGAGCGCATTCCTGTAATGCATTTGGTGTTAGCCGTTATCTCCTGTTTTTTTACTTACCTCGCTGTATTCTACGAAGATGCACAACCATTTAGAGAGTTTCAACCAGCCGCTGTAGTAGGACGTGGATTAAACCCGCTCTTACAACACTGGGCAATGATCATTCACCCACCCATTCTCTACGTGGGCTATGTTAGTTTTGCAATTCCATTTGCAGTTGGAATGTCTGCTCTCATCACTGGAAATCTTTCTGCTGACTGGCTAAAGTCGATTAGGCGCTGGTCAATCTTTAGTTGGTTCTTTTTAGGAACAGGAATTTTACTCGGTTCCAAATGGGCTTATGAAGAACTTGGTTGGGGCGGATATTGGGCTTGGGATCCTGTGGAAAACGCTTCGCTTATGCCTTGGCTTTTAGCAAGCGCATTCATTCACTCTCTTATCATCCAAGAAAGAAGAGGAATGCTCAAATTTTGGAACATGTTACTCATTATCCTCACTTATCATTTTACACTTTTAGGAACATGGATTACAAGAAGTGGAGTTTTAGAAGGACCTCATAGCTTCGCAAAGTCAAGCATCGGAACTCCTTTTATCATCTTCATAGGGCTAAGCTTTGTTATCTACATAGCCATTTTAATTTACAGAAGAAATGAATTAAAACCAGAAAGAGACTTAGAAGCCATTACTTCTAAAGAAGGAAGTTTTCTATTAAACAATTTCATTTTAGTATTAGCCTGCATGGTTATCTTACTAGGAGTATTTTCACCCCTACTATACGGAACAGAATTTAGAGCGCCCTGGTTTAACTCGTGGGGTGTGCCTGCGGGGATAATCCTTCTTCTCCTCATGGGCTCAGCTCCACTACTCGCATGGAGAAAGGGAGCCGACTCAGTCTTTTTCACGACTCTCGCAAAACCATTGTTATTCGGTGTAGCAACAGCAATATTCTATGGAATTTTCTATTCTAAATTCTTTACCCAGAGTGATTATTCCATCAGTGATAAGTTAGGTGAAATCTATTCGATTATCACTATCGGCTTATCGGGATTTACCCTTGCCGGAATTGGACAGGAATACCACCGTGGAATTCGCGCCAGACAGGAACAATTCAAAGACGAAAGATATTTGGTTGCAGGATTTAAAATGCTACTAAAAAACAAAAGAAGATACGGCGGCTATTTAGTTCACTTCGCTGTGGTATTAATCTTTGTGGGTTACGCCGGTAATGCGTTCAAGCAAAATACTTCTATCAAATTCTACTATCATCTAGAAAACACAAACGGAAATGAAATCATCTACCGTGGTTACGACAAAGGAATGTTAGGCGACTACCAAATAGAAGCCGCAACGATCAAAATAAAACCAATCATCAACGGAGACGAAACAAAGTCTCCCAACATCTTCAATGTGATTGTGTCCGAAGAAGCAACCTACAAGATCAAACGCCAATTAGCCGCTGTAGAAGACATGACAACAGAGCGTAGATTTTATCCACAGATCAATCATATGACCGGTGGATTTGAAACGCATATTCCTACAAGCGAGCCTTCGATTCATTCCAGCCCTAAAGAAGATTTATACATCCAACTAGGTGCTATCGAAAATGCTTCACTAAGCGAGGAAAATCCCGAGTTACCGATGCTCTTCATGGAATACTTTTTTGGAGCAAGAAGCTTTGAAGAAAAAAGTGCCTTCTTCCAAAGATTCCCAAAAGAAATCGTAGGCAATTTAGAAATCTGGGTAAACCCGCTCGTGAAACTAATTTGGTTTGGCTCCCTTCTCTACTTCCTCGCCGGACTTTTTATATTACTACCGATTGGTGAGGGGAAAAAAGCATGAGACTTTCAAAGATTACCACCGATGGACACCGATGGACACGGATTGGCTTTGCTCCTGTCACCTCGAACCCGTCCATCTTGCAATGCTGTCAAGTTACGAAAAGTGATTACCCCAGTCACCTCGAACTGCTTCACCGTGAGAGGTCTAGCTTGCTTAAAACTATCCTGTTATTGCCAAATAGATTTCTCACATCCGTTCGAAATGACAGTGGAGTCAAAACAGCAATCCTCGCCCTCCTCCTCTTCTCCTTCTCTCTCTTTGCAGACTCTAGCACCACCACGCTTACTGATTTGAAGCAGATTGAGATTTTTAATGATGTGACTTCGCGGATACGTTGTATTTGCCTGCCTTCGCTTCCTATTAAGAGTTGTTCTTTTAATAACTGTGCTATATCGGCACAGTTAAAGCTTTTTATGGAAAACAGAATTCGTAAAGGTGAGACTGCAAATGAAATCGTTCAAAAGATGCAGACTGGTTTTGGCGAAGAGATATTATCCGATCCAATCGTTCAGAAGTTACAGGCATCAGGTAGTGAAAATATGGTAGCCGGTCTAATCAATGGTTTCGGAGAAAAAATTCTTGCACAACCTGATTCTACTTGGATTAATTCTACTTTGTTTATTGGCATGGCTCTCGGCTTGGGGCTAATCTTCTATTACCTCAAAGGGCGATTGAAGAAAGATAAATCTACACAAGAAGTAGTTACAAAAAATGCAATCCCACAGGATGCAGAAAAATACCTAAAGGAGATTGACGGCTAATGGATATTCTAGTCATACTTTATTCAATCGTTTTAATGGCTGCACTCGCATCGCCCTTCTTATACATCCACTTAAATCAAAGTAAAATACTATCCCGCGAGTCAGAGGAAAAATCTACGCTTGACTCCGAGCGTAAAATGCTTTTAGAAAATCTAAAAGACTTAAAAATAGAAATGGATACTGGTAAAATCCAAGCCTCCGAGTTTACAGAACTATCCAAAGACATCATCGGCGATTTAAAAGAATTGGACATTAAATTGGAATCCATCAAAGACAACACACCAATACCACAAATAACAGGCATTTGCCGCAAATGTAGTTTTCATACAACGATCACCGGCGCAAAGTTCTGTGCTATGTGTGGGAGTTCGTTGGGATAATACTTGTTTGTCGATAAATGAATGTATGCATAAAACAATATTTCATATAAAGAAAATGGATTGTCCCTCGGAAGAGCAAATGATTCGAATGAAGTTAGGAGAATTTACTTCTATCAAAGAATTGTCTTTTGACTTAGTAAATCGTAATCTTTCAATCATTCATGAAAACCATTTAGACAAAATTCAAAGTGCAATTGATTCCTTACAATTAGGAGCAAGTATTTCAAAGTCTAGTGAGTATACAGGAGAAATTTCCAAAGAGAACAATAAAATCGACAGGAAGATTCTTTGGTTGGTTCTAATTATAAATTTTACTTTTTTCTTAGTCGAAATGATCTATGGCTATTTAGCAAATTCGATTGGGCTAGTAGCTGACTCATTAGATATGTTAGCAGATGCCTTCGTGTATGGACTAAGTCTTTATGCAATCACAGGAACCTTTGCAATAAAAAAAAGAGTAGCCATTGCAAGCGGATACATTCAATTATCCTTAGCAGTCTTAGGACTGTTAGAAGTATTTAGACGATTTTTCAGAGTGGAAGAAGTTCCAGATTTTAAATTCATGATCTCCATTTCTTTTCTTGCCTTACTCGCGAACACTCTCTCCCTTATCTTATTGAATCAATCGAAAAGCAAAGAAGTGCATATTGTTTCGAGTCAAATTTTTACATCCAATGATATTATTGCCAATATCGGTGTAATTCTTGCCGGCATTTTAGTTTTATTTTTCAAATCAAATATTCCGGACTTAATCGTTGGACTCTTAGTTTTCTTTTTTGTAGTAAAGGGAGCTATTAGAATCTTGCAACTTTCCAAAGACACTCGCTAGATAAATAACAAAGACGTTATGGTAAGTTATGTAAATGCCTTTTTAGTATTGTTTCAATCGGCAAAAACAAAGTATTCGAGCGATCAGAAAAGCGAATAAAACCATAATGCTCGTAGAAGTGAACTGCAGATTCATTCTTGGCATCGACTAATACAGAGTATATTCCAATATCGTCAAATAGATTAATTGCACGTCTAAGTGCGTCTACTAACAATCTGCCGCCAAGACCTAAACCCTGGTATTTTAGATCGACAGCGAGCCTTCCAATTCTCATTGCGGGTAACGGATAACGAGGTAGTTTTTTTCTTGATTGCTCTGGCAAATTTTCATAGAGAATTTCTGCCATGCTCACTGTATAATATCCAGCCAGGCTTTTAGAGGAATCAATTAGTAGAAATGTTTTTCCAATTCCTTTTTTATGATTATTCTTTGCGTATTTTTTTAAGTAGTCATTTAATGCTTCTTCCCTACAATCAAAGGAAGCTCTTTCAATCTTCTCATCAAAAGAAATTATCTTAAAATCTAAAGGGTTTTTCAAATGGATTTAATATCCTCGTTTCATAGCCTGCTTTAATGCTCTATTGGGATTGTATTTTTTCTCAATTGAATTGACAAATAAATCACGGTCTTTGTTGGTTAGTTTGATTAATTCTGAATTTTCAATATCAATCCGAGCAGATTGTAATGCCTGACTTAGCATATAAGAGCTAAGACTTAATCCATTGATATTAGCAGCCTTTTCAATAATGGATTTTTGTTCATTACTTACCCGCAATTCAATTCGCTCTTCTTTAGGATTTAGATTTGCAGTTCTAGCCATATTTCAATTAAATCAAACCTGTCCGGTATTTGTCCACACATTTTTATTAGAAATAAATTTCTTCTTTTTTGTCATCTTGGGACGATACTTTTTATAGACAGAGTATTTCCAATGACAAGAAATGAATTTCTAAAACTACTAGTGGCTAGTCTCAGTGCAGTGAGCGGATACTCTATTTTACCGCAAACAGAAACAAACAGGAAAGAAGTTTTGATTGTAGGTGCGGGAATAGCAGGATTAGCCGCTGCTCGAAAATTAACTGCGAAGGGATTTCAAGTAACCGTATTAGAGGCTAGAAATAGGATCGGGGGAAGAATTTGGACAGATAATTCAATGGGAATACAGGTTGAAATGGGTGCTGCTATCCTACAGGGGCAAAAAGAAAATCCAATCCTTAAACTAGCCGAGCAGTTTAAGCTACACACTGTTAGCTTCCAATTAGAAGAATCTGATCTATATGATGCAAAAGGGAATAAACTTTCAGAAGAAGAGAGCCTTAAAATAGAAGGATACTATAAAGACTTACTTGCAAAGCTGGATTCAATGAAGGAATCAGCCTCTCCAAAAGACGTTATCGAGCCTGTCGTAAAAAGTTTTTTATCGGGGTTATCGGATTTCGAAAAATCTGCTCTCCAATGGATGATTGCATCAGATATAGAAAACAAACATGGGGCGAATCTAAAAAATCTTTCTCTAAAATACTTTGATGAAGTAGAATCTTTCAGTGGTGGTGATTTTGCATTATCCTCTGGACTCTCTGAATTGGTAAATCTTCTAGCAAATGGATTAAATATTAAAACTTCTCACCAGGTTACAACGATAGAATATAGTAAGAAAGTAAAAATTTCTACTGACCGAGGAGAGTTTACTTCTGATTATGCACTGGTTACAGTGCCGCTCGGAGTATTAAAAAAGAAAAAAATCCAATTCATTCCAGACCTACCGGAAAATAAAAAAGCAGCGATCCAAAACTTAGGCTACGGAGTTATCAATAAAGTCTTTTTAAAATTCCCTAAGAAATTCTGGTCAACAGAAGTTCCCAGGTTCGGACTTGTAGGAAATTCCTCTTTTGAGAAAATAGAGTTTATAGATTTAAATCCAGTTAAGAACACTCCTCTACTTTCAGGAATAGTATCAGGAGAGAATGCTATTTCTTTAGAAAAATTAAACAAAAAAGACATTGTAAAAGACCTCAGTGATATTTTAAAAAAGATGTTTGGAAATAAAACTCCATCACCACTAGAAGTAAATCAATCTCGATGGAATTCAGATCCATTTAGCTTTGGAACAGGCTCTTTCTTATCCACAAATTCAGAGCCTAAGGACTTTGTTACACTGTCAGAATCAGTAAACGACATACTATTTTTTGCCGGAGAAGCGACAAATGATAAATATCCTTCCACAGTTCACGGAGCCTTTCTAAGTGGAGAAAGAGAAGCAGATAAAATAACCCAACTCTCGGAAATTTAAAATGAGAAAAGAATCAATCTTACGACTAATATTTATTTGCCTACTTTCCATTTTTCATTTCGCAGATTGTGCAACGAATGAGTATAGGCTAATAGGTATTACCTCAAGGCTACAGGAAATATTTTATTATGGAAAAGACTTTTCTGTTTCCGCCTGGAATGTGGACGAAGAGCGGCTAAGTAAGATTAAGCTAGAATTAAAGAATAGTCTAGCCGTTCAAATCACAGAAAACCAAAAGGAGAAGTGGAAAGAAGTAACTGATCTTTCCTCAAAAGATGGGGCGTATGTATTGTTTCAAATTTTTCCTGAATCGAGAGTCCCCAGTGATTTTCTTAAATTTGGGTTTCAATTAAACGAAGGAAAGCCGATTAAATCGTATTCTTATTATACAGAAATATTGGAAACGAGTGTTCGAGGTCGTTATTATTATCCGGGACCTTTTTTTGCGGGCGGATTTTACGGGGGTCAGGGTGGCTTTGCCTATCCAATAAATTCTAGACAAACGGAGCAAATCTCACAACGAATCGTGCACTCTTATAATTTTCTGCTATTATTTCCAGTGGTAAGCGACAAAAGAAGCCAGCTCAAAGTGACTACTCCGATTGGAAATCTAATAGAATTTGAGCTTAATAATCCTTAACCGCTTCCGATTCAGAGGAAAAAATATCAAACAATTCAGAAACGCGAGTAACTTCGAAGACTCTACTTACAGGCTCAGAAAGCGAACAGAGCCTTAGCTTTTGCGTAGAATCAATTAAATTATTTTTAAGGGAAATAAATATTCTCAGCCCAGAGGAAGACATATATCTTACCTCTGCAAGACTAATTACAATGTCCTTGTCTTGATGGTAAGAAATAATTCTTTCTAAGCTTTCTTCTACTTCGCGAGCTGACCTAGCATCTACAGGCCCTGTAAGGTAAATGACTAAGTATTTGTCCTCGACTTTGATTTGCAAATCCATAGTGCCAAATTATATTTTTATTCCATTTATACAATCTTAAAATCAAATAACAGAAATTCTAGACATTAGATTTAACCACAGAGATTGCATAGGTTTTGCTATTATAACTCTATTTATCGCATCTATTTTACAAGACCCTTCTGGTTTGATTTAATCTACGAAAACACTTTTGCAAAAGTCAATTCCTAACCTTTCTTTCCATTACAAATATTTTTGCTTCATTACTTACATCTTTCCACAATCACTTCAGTTATTTTCAGGTATGGATTTTTCTGAAAACATAGTGAGATATTACAGCATTCATGAGAGGCTTTTCACATAACGTTTTTTTAACTTTTTTTGTTGAAATTTATTGACTGAAGAACATATTACCTAAACTCATGATTGTATTTCTCTTAAACCAAATTAAAAAAACAAGAATTAAACCAAGGTTATTCTCTACCTTACTATTACTTGCCATCCCGCTTTTTTGCTTATTGTTTCTAACAATGACAACGCAAAATCGAGCCATTCGTTTTGGAGAAAAAGAAATTGCTGGTGTAGCATACAACCGTTTGCTGCTAAAGCTTATAAGCGACTACCGAAATACTTTTACTCTTCTGAACTCTTCAGAAAATCAACTAGAGCTAAAAACAGCTCTATCCTCTATTGATAAAACAAGAAAAGCTCTAAATGAAGTAAACAAGGAACTAGAATCACCACTTGATACAGAAGAAAATTATTCAACACTTACTTTAAAACAAGAGGAATTTACAAATAATATATCCATGAATAAAAATATGGAGTCGCAAAGTTCTGTGTTAAAAGTATTGGAAACTCTTACAAAGCTAACTGCTCACGTTGGGGATACATCGAATCTAATTTTAGATCCAGATTTAGATAGTTATTATCTAATGGATATTACCCTAATCAAGTTCCCATTGGTAATGGAAATATCTACGCAGATTGAACAACTTCTCTTTCTTGCGATAAAGGAAAACAATCTCTCACAAGAAAACCAAATCAAATTATTCACCTTATTTTCTCAATTAAACACCGGAATAGTTCAAACATTAAACTCCTTTGAGATTGCGTATAAGTATAATGTAAAACTAAAAACAGAACTAGAAAAAAAGAAAGCCGAAAGCCTAATCAATATTAACCATTACCAGGAAGAACTCAGGATAATATCAAATCCAGCCAACAAAGATGTAAATATGGAGAAGATAAAACTTTTTCCTTCTTTGATAATTGACTATAACAAATCTTTACAAGATTTATATGTATTAACCGCAGAATCACAGGAAACCCTTTTAAAGAATAGAGTTTCTTCACTTAAAACAGAACAATTCATTTCCATTTCTTTTGTGTTCGTGATAACGGCAATAACCATATTTATTCAATACTTACTTGTTTTTAGTATCACAATACCACTTAGCCAAGCAGTTGCTAAATTTGAATTACTCGCACAAGGAGATTTAAGACACAGAATTGAGTATGACGGCAAAGATGAAATTGCCACACTCTCCCATTCGGCGAATTCTTTTATTGAATACTTAACCAACCTTTTACAGATTATTGCAAATCTCAGCAATGAATTAAATATAGTATTCGAAGAAATCTCAACGATGACAAAAGAGCTTTCTACCTCAACAGAAAGCCAAGCCGCAAGCACAGAAGAATCTGCTGCTGCATTAGAAGAAATTTCTTCTAGCTTCGGAATTATTTCAAGCTCCATAGAGAAAGAAGCAAACGATATTTCAGAGATAGGAAATATAACGAATAATGTAGCTATGTCAACACAGAAAGCTTCCGATTCGATTCATAGTCTAGGAACGGTAATCGAAAGCTCCGCACAAGAAGTGAAAAAAGGAGAAGTAATTATTTCTAGGACTGTAGGCTCTATGAATGAAATAAAATCCGCAGCAGATGAAATTGGTAAAATTATTATACTTATCACTGAAATTTCTAAGCAGATCGGTTTATTGGCATTAAACGCTAGTATTGAGGCGGCAAGAGCCGGGGAGCACGGTAGAGGTTTTTCAGTAGTAGCCGATGAAATTTCCAAACTCTCCCTTAAAACAGAGGAAAGTGTAAAACATATCCGTGCATTAATCGGTTCAACGAATTCTTCGATAAAAGAAGGTATTCAAAATGTGGATAAAGTCGTAGACGTCCTTAGAGTAGTCATTGAAAAAATAAATGACACCAATAGAAAAGCAAAACTTGTAGATGAAGAAATTTCTTCCCAATCTGCAAATATCAATTTTATTTCAAATAGCCACATTGAACTAGAAAAGCTTTCCGAGCAAATAGACAATAGCACAAAGGAAGAGAAAATCGCTATTAACCAGATTTCTTTAAGCATGAATCAGATATCGACAGAAACACAACTTATTTCTGAAAATATAAACAAGCTAAAAGAAGCCTCAAGCAATGTTTCGACTCTGTCCGATGAACTAAAAATGGCAATTAGCAAATTCGAAATATAGTGTAGGTAAATTAAAAGTTGCCCCCGACTGGATTCGAACCAGCGGCCCTCTGTTTAGGAAACAAATGCTCTATCCACCTGAGCTACGGGAGCAAAATGAGGCTGTTATTTTTCTTTGCGCTTTTGGGCAACGATACGTTGGAATTCTTGGATATTATGAACAACAACTCTGTCTGCGTAGATATCAATCTTACCTGACTTTTTGAGTTGAGCGAGAACTTTTTGCACTTCGCCAACAGGTTGACCACACCAATGTCCAACATCATCAACGGTTACTTTGAGTGTAATTTCTTTCTGGTGATCGTTAATACCTTGCTTTTCGTAGAGCATCATGAATACATCAGATACTTTCCCAATGATATCATCCATGAGTAGAATCATGAGTCGTCTCTTTGCATCATAAATACGAGTAGAAAAAATGGTCAATACTCGTAGCGCAAGTTGTGGATTCTTGGTCATTAAGAGTTCAAAGTTAGCACGATTAAAATTTAACGCACGAACTTCAGTAATACAAACAGCAGTTGCCGAGCGAGGTTGCTCTTCTAAGATTGCCATTTCTCCAAAAATATCTCCAGATTCTAATACGTCTAATGTCTTGATGGAAGAGCCTACTGTTTTTGTAATCTTGACTTGACCTTCTTGAATCAAGTAAAAATCATTGCCAGGCTCATATTCACAAAAAATAATTTCATTGGGCTTGAATACCTTCCCAAACTTTCCAAACATTGCTTCTAGCATGATCATTACCCTCTCAATCTCGCTATTTCAGAATTTGCTTTCGATGTAAACTCATCAGAAGGTGGAAGAGTTGTAACTTTTGTATAGAGCATGATTGCCTTATCTTTTTCACCCTTATTCTCAGATATAAAGCCTAAGCTGTAAATCGCCTCTTTCACGCGCTCGCCTTTTGGATATTTCTTAACATAAGTGGATAATGATGAGTAGGCGAGATCCCAGAGTTCTAATTTAAGTTGACACATTCCAAAGCAAAAATATGCCTTTTCGATTAGCTTATCATCTCCGGGTGAGGTAGGAGGCAAAGTTAGAAGCGGCTTATACGCATCTAACGCTGCTTGGTATTCTTCTGAATCATATAAATCATCTGCTTCTGTGATAGAATCAGAAATGGAAAGATCAGAACTAAGTGCTTGGATGCGAGTGGAAGTAGCTGCTGGATTGGCAGGGCTGACAGTAGCAGGCTTTTGAGTAGGTGGAGCAGTTCTTCTTTCTACTTCATAAACCAATTCAGGCATATTCCCTGGAAACATAGAACTTTTAGCGGCTATTCGGGATAATTCCTGAGCGCGAGTCGCATACGAACCACCGGGATAATGAGACAAATACTTATTATACGCATACACAGCATGCTCGTAGTTTCCAGTTTTATGAAATACTTTTGCAACGTTCATAAGCTCAAATGCCGGTGATTTTTGATCGCCAAATTGACCTAAATTTTCTCTAACTTTTCCGTGAATTTGTTTTAGCTGGCTGGAAAAAACTTTCATCATCTTTAGGATAAGATGTGTTTTGTTTGCAACAAATATTTCGAAATCGGCGAGCTTAAAAACTAGAATGCTCGCACTACCGATGACCTGTGCAGTCTCTTCTCTCGGATAACGCCCGAGCGCAGATTTTACTCCAAAGAATTCTCCGAGCTTAACGTCTTCTTTGATTTCCATTTTACTGTCTACTGACATGTATGTGAGAATAACGCGTCCGTTTTGTAAGACGTAAATGTCTTCTGCTCTATCCTTTTCAAAATAGACAATCGAGCCAGCTTTGTAGTTTCGTATTATTGGTCCTGCCAAGAGTTTATCCCTTCTATTTTCACTATTATAATATCTTTCGTCAAAAAACCAATCTTTTTATCTAACTTTTAATTAAACTGATTGGGTCTAGAGTCTTTTTTCCCTGATTGACTTGAAAATACAATCCTTTTTCCTTCACAAGACTACCTAAAAGAGAGCCTTTTTTTACAGTCTGCCCTTCGGCGACAAATACTTCATCCAAATTTCCATAGACAGTAAAAAAACCATTTGGATGCTCCAAAATGATATAATTATGATACCCATCCATATAGTCAATAGCGGCCACTCGACCCTCCATTGAAGAAAGAACCGAGCCCATCTCAATCGGACTATATACAACTCCCTTATGAGGATTTTCTGGATTCGCAGAAAAGTTTACGATTGTGATAAGCTTTTGGTTAAATGGGCGAGAAAACTGAGTTGTTTGTTTCACTTGAGGCTTAGGTGGACCTGTCGGCGGCGTCATGGGAATGACTATCTTTTCCTTTTCTGGAATCGGAGGAGTATTTGGAATTGGGATGAGTTCATTCCTAGATTCACGCACTTCACTCAACGGAGGACTACTTTTTACAGACTCTTTTGCTTCCACCATCGAAGTTTGAGACTGTAACTCCTCTTTCGGTTTAGATTTGCGATAGTTTACTATCTCGGATTGACTTGTAGTAAATGCAATTCCAGCAAAGAGTAAAAATATATAAAATCTTCCGTTCAAGAATAACCTTCCTCAAAATAAAAATCGTTTCATTTATACCATTTCTTTTGATTTGTCAACTAAGAAAAAAGAAAAGGGAGTTTTTATTCGCGCTCTTCGTGCCCTTCGATTTGTGGTTAATTTTTCTTATCTGTTTGTTACCTTAACTGCATTGACCAGCACGGAACATCAGCTCAGAGAATAAGCCCTTTCAGGGATTCTTTGAAAATTCTTTTGTCTGTTTCAAAATTTAAAAGATCAATGAGATTTTAAAAAACTTCATTGAAGATTTCTAAATTTTCATTGAATATTTCCAAAACTTCATTGAAGATTTTATTTTTTTCAATGAAGATTTTTTTATTTTCAATGAAATTTTAAATGTTTAGTCTTGGGCTTTTTGAGAGTGAAAGCAGTTTAAATCTAACAGGAGTTCCAATTCCATCTGTGCCCAAAGGAGAGCCGGCAATTCCTGAGACTATAAGTTTATTGTTTCAGAAATAAGTAAGGATTCCGTTTTTTATCCTTTCTTCGCTACATCTTCCTAAATACATACACTGCGCCTGCATTGGTAGTAGAGTAAGGGTTCGCAAAAACACCAAGATTTACGATATTTTTACATGAAATAACTAGCAACTTTGCAACTCAGTTTCAATGAATCACTAAACGGAGTAAGCCGAGCATAATGCAGGACCTTTAATCGCTCTCTTTGATAATTCGGATACGCATAGTTTGCGAGTCCAAACTTTCTTTAAAAACTTTTCTGGAAAGTTTTATACTACTTGGCCTGTAATCACAGAGACTATGCATTTTTTGAATTTCAATCCAAATGTGCAATCTGATTTTCTAAAATGGTTACAACGAGACCCGCTTCGTATTAGCCCCCAGGACAAACACTCTCTCGAAAAAATCCGAAACCTAATTCTAAAATACCAAAATGTTCCAATGGATTTGGCTGATGCAAGTCTTCTTCTAGTCTCCGAAGAAGAAGGGATTAATAGTATTGTAACTCTCGACTCTGACTATATCGTCTATCGTTCCAAGAAAAAGAAATTTAAGTATTTGTTGTGAAGATTTGCCACAGAGGCACTAAGACACAGAGAGGAGATGAGAGAGTTTTTATTTTGCATTCTGAAATTTAAAGATTAATGTTTCATCCGTTTCTATTTTTACTTCAACTAGAGATTGTAAACCAATGATACATTTTTTCTCGAAAATAAAAATAGATCGCAGTGTTGGAATTTCATTCATAGAAAAATTGGTTGCAATTGGTTGCATCTCTTCTAAATAAGCAGATTCAGGAAGTTTGGGATAGATAGTTACACTTCTTACTCTATTCCTAGAGCGAATAAATTTTATGAAATTGTATTGATAGGTTATTGATTTGATAGGCTCGCAGTCTTTTAGATTTATCTGGATACTTTTGATTTGCCTTATATTTTCTTTATTCTTTCTATCTTCCGTTTGAACTAGAACAACATTTTTTGTTTCTTTTGCTCTTTCCCATAATGGTGTGAGGATATTTCTAAGGTTTTCGTTTTCAGGAGAAAAATTATTTTGATCGAAAAATGTTTCTTCTAAATCTTCTTCTTTTGGAATAAACACAGAAACAGAAAGGTTGTCATTTTTAATCTTATCATTTCGTATAACTGGCGGCTTTTCAATATTAGTCAATGCATTGTCTGACCTTATACCCGGTGAAATGATGTAGGCACTACAGGCAAAGATTTGTAGGACTAAAATTAAAATAATAACAGGACAGTATAAGCGGCTACTTTTCATTTTGCGTATTTATAAAATTACATTTTTGTATTTCCTTTAAATCAGAAGGCGTTGTGATAATTTCTGACCATTCTTTGCCATTTGATTCAGTATCTAAATCTCCATTGATAGTTTCCATCCGAACTAGCAAAGTTTGATTTGGCTTTAAATAAACCGATGGGAACGATAAATAATTTCCTAAACTTAAATAAAATAAAGTAGAGGCGGGTAACTTGGTTACATATTCACAATCTTCCAGAAAATATTCGGAAGGGCTTTGCTTTATATGAATAGGGATTTCTCCAAGAATAGTTTTATCCTCTTCATTCTTATTAAAACCAATCGGATAAATAACTGGATTAATAAAACTAATTGGAGGCAAAGGAAATATTGGAAAAATGGAAGGACGATTTCTTAATCCGAACTTTGCTTTATGAAAACGAGACTCTAAACTCTCATTATTCAGATTTCGCTTTATAATAATTTTTAAGTAGGTATTCTGAGAATTCTTATATGGTTGCGCCAAATTATCATTAGTTCCCACATAATAACCACCACCAATGGATATTGATAAATACAATAATAAAAATTCAATAAATGTCATAGATTCCTTCCATTAAAAAACATTAACAGGCACCTGCTCCGAGAAATCTCTCATCCCCGTCTCTTTGTGTCGGATCCTGTGCTGAGCGACAAATGCCATGTATGCGAAGTCAAAGCATGGCAAAGAATCTTCCTTTGCCTTTCATTCAAAATTCCTAATTATTTCACCGTCTTCACCCTCTCAATCTTCTCATAAAGTCCTTTAGCAGTTTCGGCGATTAGCTCCTCATAGGTAAAAGTAGAAAGCATTTTCACTTCATTAAAATCAAGACCAAGAGAATCACAAACTGAATACGCATACTCGGGGTCGGCTTTATAAAAATGAACGCATTGTCTTACCTGGATTCGAGTAGGAATATGTGTCATACTTTCGACAATATTTTCAACTAGAATTTCTTTCTTCTCATCTGTCATGAGTCTGTATAAATTTCCTGCTTGAGTGTATTCATCTAGAGGATAATTTTTAATAGTCGGTGGAGTAACTAAATTAGCCTCTTGCTGTTTATTGTATACAGGCTTTTCTTCCAGGCTATTAGGAATGTAATTCACAGCAGAGCCGCCATTGGAATCAAGTCGCATCATTCCATCGCGATATCCATTTTCTACATAAGAGCGAGGGCGATTGATCGGCAAAGACTGATAATTCACGCCGAGTCTATGACGCTGTGCATCGGGGTAGGCAAATAGTCTTGCCTGCAATAATTTATCAGGAGAAAAACCAATTCCCGGAACAACGTTTGCTGGAGAAAAAGCTGCTTGCTCTACTTCTACAAAATAGTTTTCAGGATTGCGGTTAAGTTCTAGTATCCCTACTTCTATTTCGGGAGCCACTGCATGAGACCATACTTTAGTGACATCAAATGGATCAAAGGTAAATTTCTCCAAGTCTTTGTCTGTTAGAATTTGAACAAATAGTTTCCATTTAGGAAAAATTCCTGACTCTATCGAGTGAAATAAATCTTCTACATAACAGTCTGGATTTTCCCCTGCAAGCTTTGTTGCTTCTTCATTTGTAAGACACTCAATCCCCTGCTCTGATTTAAAATGAAATTTTACCCATACACGAACATTGTCTGCATTGACAAAACTAAATGAATGACAGGAAAAACCATCCATATATCGAAAGCTCTTAGGAATTCCTCGCTCTGAAAAATTCATCGTAACTCCGTGTAAAGTCTCAGGGGATAATGACCAGAAATCCCACATCGTAGTTGCAATATTGAGATTTGTTTGCGGGTCTCTCTTTTGAGAATGAATTAAATCAGGTAATTTCCACGCATCTCGAATATAAAATACTGGAATATTGTTTCCCGCAAAATCCCAATTACCCTCTTCTGTATAAAATTTAATCGCAAACCCTCTTGGATCACGCATAGTATCCGCGGATCCTTTTTCTCCTCTATAATTAGAAAACCGAACGAATACAGGAGTATGCTTTCCCGCTTCAGAAAAGACTCTTGCCTTTGTAAATTGCTTCATATCTTTCGTGACGGTAAACACACCGTAAGCCCCAGCCCCTTTCGCATGTGTAATTCTTTCCGGGATTTTTTCCCGATTAAAATAAGCTAGTTTCTCTGTAAGTAAATGCTTGTCTAAGATGGAATCTCTTTCATTCAAATGAATGGGCATTCCCGAGGATGTAGTTTGTTGGCTCATAGTATTCTCCGCCTTTTTTGTTTAAAGGTTACGACTACTATTTTTAAGAAAAGAGTTCTCTTAGCAAGCAGGAATTTATGGGATTAAATCAGAGTCCACCCAAATTCGTAATCGAAATCGTATAGTCAGGAGGATCAACAGCATAGTTTGGATCACCACTCATTGCTTAAGTGCTCAATCATTGTCCGAATTCGAAGCAGTGAGAGATGGTATCGTTGCGGTAAATGATGCGTTACCGGTCATCGCGCCAAAATTGATGTTATAAGAAACAGATCCATCTATGACAAAATCGTTTATTCCTGTTATAGTTACAATCTGCTGTGTATTCCAATTCGCATTCGTAAAACTTAGGCTATTGGAGATACTGTGCCTCTAGCAGTATTCGGAGCTTGATACAGTAATCGATACCGTTGTCGTCGGTCTTGCTCTGAGGTTAACAGCAAAATACCGCATACCTCCGGATTCTGTTGTTATAAGTTCCTGCGACTGTTCGCCCGTAGCATTAACAGCAGAGCATGTTCCTAGGGTCGGTCCCGTGCAAGGCACTAGATCATAAAGCAAGAAGCGATTCGTCGCATTTTGCGTGTCCGTTAGAGTATTGTAAATTCCTCCATTGGCAAAACCGGTTGTTGTTTCCGTCGAAGTTGCGGTAGCCGTGACCACATAATTCGTATCAGCCGCAGGACTTGATCCATACCCGTGACGGTAAGAGTTTGCGGGGTAAGATAATTTGCCGGAGTAAACGTTAGCGTAGCCGGGGCAAATGTGGCATATCCGCAGGTTGCTGCAAAAGATAGAACAACATTTGTCATTGGTCGGCTAGTAAGACTATATTGAAGAGTAGCCGCAGCTCCCGTCCTAGACGTAATCAACCTTCCAGACAGCAAAGGATTCTGACTCGCCCTCAATATCCGCGGGCATCATTGTCCGTAACGATAACAGAAGGTTGTGTAAAATCTGTCGGATAACAAGTCCGTTAAAGAAAGCATCCCCACTGGTAGTAGAAGTGATTCTTGCAGGACAGGATACATCTCCATCATCAACAAAATCATCGACTTTAGAAATTGTAATTTGAGTTGCCGTTTGCAATCTGATTCAATTTCCCGGTGTTATTGTTAAAGCGGGGCTTATGGTAAATTGAGTCGTATTTCCAACCGACGCTGGTAATGTGCATGGATAAGTAGCACTTATTCCAAAATTTATAGTAACATTTGCAGTTGGAGCTTGTTTAAGTAATACAAAGAACAAAGCCTGAGTTGTTCCTGCTTCCGAAATAGTCGTTGTATTTCCAGCGAGAACAAGTTTTTTTCCGGCGCCAATATGGTAATTTGTAATGGATTGGGTCGCGCTAGTTCCTGTATAATTATTGTAGGTTAATGCGGTGTAACCGGTTGGTGGAAGGGTTCCAGTCTCTGCGGCAGAGGCAGTTAATGTAAAATTGGCGCTTCCAGTCCCTGCACCTAATTCCTCTAACGCGAAAACATCTGTCGTTGACCAATTCGCACTGGTAAAGGTAAAACTTCTTGCGTCTAATTGGGTCACATTGTCCGGCAAGAATCTTTCCTTCCTGAGGGGAAGCAGTCGGTACACTTACAGTCACGGTAACTGTATTTCCTGGAAATGGCATTGAACCTAAATTCATATTGTATTCAGTAAAGCCTCCCACACTTGAGGTTACAGTCGAATAGTTAGTCGTCAGAGTGAGGTTAATTGCTCTTGTATCATTATCTATTACCCGCACAGTAACATCAGCCGGATTCTGACCACCATAGTCGCTCTGACAACGATAGCATCTAGAACTAATGTAAAATCCAGCGTATTCTCGTCATAGCTATCATTTACGGGGGTAACTGTTATCGTCTGAGGCGAATTCCAAGTCCCGACACCAAATGTAAGCGATGAAGGGCTAATTGTGTATTGGGCTGTGTTATTGTTTATCAAATTAAGAGTCACAGCTTGTGATGCGCAATTTACTAACATAGCAGGCGTACTACATGGGTCAGAATTTAATACAACTGTAAACGTTCCAGCAGCAGCTCCTTCCGTGATAGGAAAAGGATTGGCAGCCGAGATAGTGAACCCAATAGTATCATTGTCAATATTCGTCAGAGTCAACTCACCCAACCCGCTAGTATAAGCAGCGTTTGCGGATACCGGTCGTAAGCCAACATATTCAACTGCTCGGTTGCAGTCGGAAAAGTAATCTTCAAAAGGAATATTTCATCATCAAATCCATCTGTGACACTTCTAATTGTGATTGTCTGAGGCACATTCCATCCACCGGTCGTTGTATTTGTTCAGCAACAGCCGCATTCGTTAGGGTGTAAAAGACCAACGTTCTATTTGTGATAGAACCGCCCTCCGTTTGGCAAAACAATTCCTTCCGTTAAATCAGAGGATATGATATTGGATATAGTTACGTTCCCCTGCCGGAAGAGTAGCTAAAAAACGACTTGGGCGGTGATTGTCGATGATCCATCCTCCGCAAAGCTAACTGCTGAAATAGATTGTAAAAGTAGGGTAGAACTCCACTATCCACATTGGTGACAGGGACATTTGGAGTCGGAGTAACTCCTGCGTTGGCGTATTTGCATCAGAGCTACTTCTAGATCCAAATTGAATTTGTCGGATTTGTGTTCCGTCTGACGTTCCATCGACGACTGCTCTGACTTCGAATGGTCTGTGGAACATTCTCATCCACCGTGTTAGTATCATTTACTCCGTCTGGAGTTTGCATCCGAATTTACGATCGCCTGACCGCCGGTAGGTGTGAACACTAACGTTCGATTTGTAATAGAAGTATTTCCACCACCAATGGTCGGACCTACGATTGCCTCATAAGCGTGTCGCTACTTATACCTGATCCAAGGGCAACATTTCCTGTTGGCTCTGGAGTTTAAAACTACAGTAATCGTTGACTCAAGTCCTACTCCACCCGGATCATTCTCATTTACCGTGATACCACCGGCGGGCTAATCGTAAAACCGGATACGTCATTATTCATTACCCGGACTGCAACATCACTTGGGTCAAGACCAGAATAATCAGTCGCTAATGATTGGCTCTAATACCGCGTAAAATCCAAATTTGGATTGTCGATAAAGTCATCTCACGGCAGTAACAGTAACCGTCTGTCCTATATTCCAAAGTTGTCGCCTGCAAAAGTCAAAGAGTTAGCTAATCAAGATTCAGATGTATTATTATTTGTTAGATCGATTGTAACAGAAGCCGGACTACATGTATCAGGGCTGTAGAAGGTGTATCACAGG
>JADJFV010000032.1:0-52500 GCA_016708435.1 Leptospiraceae bacterium
AGTGCTCAATCATTGTCCGAATTCAAAGCAGTGAGAGATAGTATCGTTGATAAATGAGAAATGCGTTGCCAGTCGTCGCGCAGAAATTGATGTTATAGAGAAACAGTTCCATCCCCTGCAATAAGGAAATCGTTTATTCCTGGCTATAGTTACAATCTGCCAACCCTGCCCTTTCCAATTCGCGTTCGTAAACTTGAAGCTTGTTGGAGATACTGTGCCTTCAGCAATCTTCCGGAAGCTTGATACAGTAATCGATACCGTTGTCGTCGATCTTGCTCTGAGGTTAACAGCAAAATTTCACATACCTCCGGATTCTGTTGTTATAAGTTCCTGCGACTGTTCACCCGTAGCATTAGCGGGAGAGCGTGACTACCAGGGTCGGTCGTGCAAGGCACTGGATCCTTAAAGCAAAAGCGATTCGTCGCATTTTGCGTGTCCGTTAGAATGTTGTAAGTTCCTCCATTGGCAAAACCGATTTTGTTGTTTCCGTCGAAGTTGCGATGGCCGTGATTTTATAAGTTTCTGATCAGCCGCAGGACTTGATCATGCGTGACGGTAAGAGTTTGCGGGGTAAGATAATTTTGCAGAATAGGCGTTAGCGTAGCCGGGGCAAATGTGGCATATCCGCTAGTTGCTGCAAAAGATAGAACAGCAACATTTGTCATTGGTCGGCTAGTAAGACTATAATGAAGAAGTAGCTGAGCTCCGTCCTAGACGTAATCAGCCTTCCAGACGGCAAAGTTCTGGCTCGCCCTCAGCCTCCCTCATTATAATTGTTCCGTAACGATAACAGAAGGTTGTGTAAAATCAATCGAGTAACAAGTCCGTTAAAGCATCACTGGTGGTAAGTGATTCTTACGGGACCAGGATACATCTCCATCATCAACAAAATCTTCGACTTTAGAAGTTGCAAAATTTGAGTTGCCGTTGTAATCGTTTCCAATTTCCCGGTGTTAATATTAAAGAAAGCAGGAGCTTATGGTAAATTGAGTAGTATTTCCAACCAAACGCTGGTAATGTGCATAGATAAGCCGCCTTATTCCAAAATTATAGTAACATTGCAGTTGGAGCTTGTTTAAGTAATACAAAACAAAGCCTGAGTTGTTCCTGCTTCCGAAATAGTCGTTGTATTTAAGCGAGAACAAGTTTTCCGGCGCCAATATAGCGAATTTGTAATGGATTTGGGTCGCTTGGTTCCTGTATAATTGTTGTAGGTTAATGCGGTGTAACCGGTTGGTGGAAGGTTCCAGTCTCCACGGCAGAGGCAGTTAATATAAAATTGGCGCTAGGATCCCTGCTAATAATTCCTCTAACCCGAAACATCTGTGTCGTTGACCAATTCCCATGGTAAAGGTAGAAACTTCTTGTGTCTAATTGGGTCACATTGTCGCAACAAGAATCTTCCTTCCTGAGAGAGTGATCAGTACACCACAGTCACGGTAACTGTATTTCCTGAAGTGGCATTGAACCTAAATTCATATTGTGATGGAGTCCGGTACTCCCACACTTGGGGTTTACGGTCGAATAGTTAGTCGTCAGAGTGAGGTTAAGGTGCTCTTATGTCGAGGCTATCCTATCCGCCGCACAAGTAACATCGGCCGATTCTGACCACCATAGTCCCAACCATGCTAACGATAGCATCTAGAACCAATGTAAAATCCATCGTATTCTCATCATAGCTATCATTTTTACAGGGTAACTGTTGTAGCTGTTATCGTCTGAGGCAAATTCCAAGTCCCGACACCAAATGTAAGCGATGAAGAAGCTCGTTGTGTATTAGGCTGTGTTATTGTTTATCAAATTAAGAGTCACAGCTTGTGATGCGCAATTTACTAACATAGCAGGCGTATACATGGGTCAGAATTTAATACCCAGCTGTAAACGTTCCGGCAGCGGCTCCTTCCGTGATAGGAAAGGATTGGCGGGCGAGATGGTGAACCAATGATATCATTGTCAATATTCGTCAGAATCCAGCTCACCCAGCCCGCTATTACCCGCGTAGCGTTTGCGGATACCGGTCGTAAGCCAACATATTCAGTTGCTCCGGTTGCATTGGAAATGTAATTTTAAAAGGAATATCTCCATCATCAAATCCATCCGCGACACTCCGAATCGTTATTGTCTGTGGCATATTCCATCCGCCGGTGGTGGTATTTGTTACCATAACCGCCCGCTGTTGGCAAATTATAAAGACTAACGTTCTATTTGTGATAGAACCGCCCCCTCCGTTTGGTAAAAACAATTTCGCTTCCGTTAAATCAGAGGATACTATATTGGATATAGTTACGTTCCCCGTCGGAAGGTAGATAGAGCTACTTGAGCCGTAATGTTGGAACATCTTCATTGAGCTAAGGCAGAAATGATTGTAAAAGTAAAATAGGAACTCCACTATGAGAGCAATGTTTGTTACGGGAACATTTGGAGTCGGAGTAACTCCTACGTTGGCGTATTTTGCATCAGAGCTGCTTCTAGATCCAAATTGAATTTGTCGGACTCTGTGTTCCGTATGCGTTCCATCGACGACTGCTCTGACTCGAATGGTCTTGTGGAACATTCCATCCCACCCGTGATAGTATCATTCAAACCATCTGAATTTGCATCCGAGATTTACGATCGCCTGACCGCCGGTAGTTGCGGAACACTAACGTTCGATTTGCATAGAAGTACCACCACCAATGGTCGGACCTACGATTGCCTCAAGCATGTCGCTACTTATAACGGATCCAAGGGTAACATTTCCGGTTGGCTCTGAGTTTAAAACTACAGTAATCGTTGACTCCGGTCCTGCTCCACCCGGATCATTCTCATTTACCTGATACCACCGGCGGGTTAATCGTAAAACCGGATACGTCATTATTTATTACCCGCACTGCAACATCTGGCATTTCAAGACATTGGAATAATCAGTCGTGCAATGATTGGCTCTAATACAAGGTAAAACCAAATTTGGATTGTCGATAAAGTCATCCACGGCAATAACCAATAACCGTCTGTCCAATATTCCAGTCACCACCTGCTAAAGTCAAAGAGGTGGGGCTAATCGTAAATTCAGATGATTATTATTTGTTGGAGATCGAGTGTAACAGAAGCCGGACTACATGTATCAGGGCTGGAAGGTGTATCACAGGGAATAGAGGTAAGACTGATTGAAAAGGTTTGTGGGAAATCCCTCCCCCGGTCACAAGCAGATTGATCGATGGCGTAGGTGCGAGTGCGACCATATTAAAACCCCTTGTATCATCATCCTGGTTTGTAAAAGAGCCAGCAGAAGTTGGCGCCCAAATCACCGTAAAACCGCATCAGGAGGTCAATGGCACAGCATTCGGAAATACACGGCGTTAATTTATATTGCCATCATTCACAGAATCATCCTGACCCGTTAAGTCATGACTTGCGGAATATTCCAATTAGTCGGTCCTAAAGAAAAACTGGTAGGGAAATAGTTGCTTCCGTTGAATCACTTGCGGTAATTCCTGAAACACTAATATTACCGCTTGGAATCGTATTTAATATAACGGAAAATTGAGCCTGACCTCCACCTTCGGTAGTGATTGCCGATGTGATAGGCACATAGGTAAGCCGGGAGTATCATTGTCCACGTTGACTACAGTAACAACGGCATGGTTTATTTACATACACCCGATCAACGCTAGTCGAAGGTGAACTTGGAAATTAAACAATTTTTGCCCCATCCAACAGAAAATCATCTACTCCCGTTACTTTTACAATCTGAGAGTGTCCCACTTTTAGAGGGTGAAATATCAAGTTGCGCGCTCGGCGCATTTACAGTAACAGTATCAGAAAAAACAAGTATATAAACATCTGCCCCTGGCTGAGTGGATATTCCGACGTAAACGTTAGCCGCTTGAACTCTCCATTTGTAGAAAGACCTAAAGCAGGTGTGGCTGCAATGCTAGGAGTTTCTTTGTCTGTGTTAATCACAATGCATCTGGAATGACAAGAAGAGAAGAACCTGCAATCCTCCGTTTTCAAAGAGCCAATTTAACTCGATACTGTTGGTTTCCATCCGCAACTCCGTCCAGAACTCCTGCACTGTAATGGTTTGCGGCCCAGTCAAAGTTAATATCCTTGTAATGTAAAAGAAGAAGCCCAGTAACTATTACTCCTTCCGCAGGATTAGAAGATGTTATGGAACCAATCGTAACATCATTTTCTGGCTTTTTACTAAGCTTAATAGTAAAAGAAGCTTGTCTACCAAATTCATTCGTAAACAAAGCATCCGTGTTCTCGACGATAAAATTCTTAGCAGAATCCTTTGTAGGAGAAAATTGAGAGAAAAATTTTCGTAAAACCATAAGCTGTGGAAGTAGGAGATCAGCCTTGATTGCATTGCAGCCGGTGAAGATAGAAAAAAGGATAACAACGAGTGGACTCTTTGGGAAGTGGTAAAGAGTTTTTAAAGTCCATTGTCCTCTCCTTTTTAGTATTTGCGTTATCTAAATACGCCTGACTGACTTTGACCTATTCTGAGAGTCAAAGAGCTTGTAAGATATGCAAGAAGTCTTCCCTTTTTTTCCACCCCGCACTTGGTTGCGTCCAACTCCTACACAGGAATTAGTATTTTTCTTCAGAAAGGGCACTTCATCGTTTTTCGAACAAGTAAAATCAGAACGAAGGATATGAACTAAAACAAAATTAACATATTCCTATAATATTATAGTCATTGGACATATAACAAAAAAGCAAGAATAATCTCTAGTTTGAGCTAGAAATCCCCCCTCCCAAAAGAAATCATTTTTTATTTCCAGATTAGAAGTGGCTTAAATAGCAGGCTTTGGGTTAATTCTGAAACTAACTCTCAAGCAATGTCTTTGAACTTATTTACGATTTCTTTTGCTTGTTTCATTCTGGCTTTGATTCTCAATCATTACACACTTGTGCAATGACATAAGATCGTCCTACTTCCATTCCTTCCAATCCCAAGTCACTTCTTTTTCTTCTCCTTTTAGCTTATAGAATACTGTAAACTGACAGAGCGGATAATAGACATCAGCCGTATTCGGATCAACTAATTCTAATCGAATAGAAATGCGCTCGTCTAATTTCGTGAGTGTAACGGAAATCCTTCTGATTCAATTTTATCTTTCGCGAATACCACATCTGGCTTATCCGTGTAAACCGCTCTCACAGAAAACTCTTTCTGCGATTCTATTTTATCCAGTTTAAAAACAAAGCTGTCATTGCCTTTCGGTATTCCAGTGAGAGTGCAAGAACCATTTACCCCACCTTTTAAATAGCTAGCAAATACTTGGGTGGAATAAATTTGTTCTCTTCCTAAATCCTGCGCATACGCACCCATAGCGCTATAATTGGAATTAAGTATATTGCTTCGATGCCCAGGACTATTCATCCACATAAGAACATGACTGGCAGCAACTTCGGATTCATTCAGGTAATGAATATTATCCTCATCCCATCGTCGATAAGTCCCTGTATTATCTATCTCAATAAAATAACGCTTTCGGGCAATATTCTTATCAAAATTGTAAAGCACATTCTCTCCATACGTATAAGACCCATTAACCGCATTAAATGCCATCATGCAATTTGGATTCTCGGATTTACAAGCCTCTATTACACGATCTACAGGTTGTGATAATACCTTCTCCGAATGCGCCATATTCTGATTTTCCGCCATATACTGAGAATGTATCGTTGCCGCTTTCGTTAAAACAGGATTATACCAAAGCATCGGCAAACCCCTCATTTGCCGCTCTAGGTTTGTTAGATATACAATTTTCTTAGATACAAGAGTCCAATCTAGTTTTGGCTTTGGTCCTAAGTCTCTCTCTGATGTCGCAAATATTGCAAGAGATGCGAGGATTATGGGGATTAGTCGTAAGGGTTTAAATTTTAAATTCATTGGATTATTCTTTCCTTTGTATCAAATGCAATTTCAAGTAATTTTTATGATTTCGTTGTTGGTTGAAATTATTTGTATTGCTTGTAATCTCCTCGATTGATTTCCTCTATGGATTTCATAATATATTCTTTCACCACTTTATTTTTGATCTCTTTGTAATCTTTCAACTTAACCATATAATTTGAACCAATTGTTATCCAGAAATATTCCTCACCAGATTTAATAAAACAATGATGAGGTTTTGCATCATCAGTGGAAATATTAGCTTTTTTTAATTTTTGTATTTCGCTTATAACTGCTTGTTTTATAAGAGGGTTAGCAAGATTACCCTCTGTAATTGAAATTATAATTTTTTTATACCATTCTGGTCGATTGGCATCTTCTATTCTTGTGCCACAGTATTTATTTTCCTATCCTCCCTTTTCTAAGATCATCCGATGCTTCCCTATCATCTGATCGACAAAGACTTGGACTCAATTTGACAATAATTAATAAAAGTAAAATGATTAAGTATTTTTTCATAGAATTTCTCCTCTCATTAAATTTGTAGGCTAATATTCATTTACCAATGATTCATCAGTTTCGTTCTCGATTTTTCATTTTGTATTGGCAAATTCTTCCTCATTTCAACAATATCGAATGATATTTCTGATTACCAGAATTTAATGCTACGATTACATCGTGTAAGCCTTGCCATAACTCGTATATTTCTTGAATCACTTCGAGGCTATTATTCCCGCTAAATAATTTAGGCTCAAAGAGATTGACACCACTTGGAATAAAGATATACACCTTCTCCTTTCGGATATGAACACTTGTGGCGGTTACCGTTTTTTCTTGGAGAAAGATGAGTGCCTTTTGTAATTCAGGAGTGAATATTTTTTTGGCTTCAACAGTATCCGTGCTATAGATGGAAAATTTCTTTTCTAAAAAAGGATTGCCTACTTCTACTTTTTTAAAATCTTTAGGAACATAGATATAGTATGTGAAAATATTATACAGTATATACATTGCATAGACAGATAATAGAATATAATTTATTGTATACCAGTGGAATAAATAAAATAGAACCATAAAAATCGCAAAGAACAAATGAAAGAAGATAACAAAGAATCCACCAGTAAGATGACCATATACTTTGTGAAACAAAAAAGATCCTATCTTTTCAAATGGGAATTTCCCTTTAATGTCCAATTTTTCAATAACGTTAGCCGGTAGACTCGCCAGAAAAAAACCTCCCGCTAGAGTAGTTAATTTCTTCGGTCTCTTCAAATTCAATACTTCATAAGCATCAATCTCAGAAAAAAAGAACTCAACATTTTCTATTTTGCCAGTTACTAAATCTTCGCCTCCATTCCTTTAGGAGTAGTCTTAGCAAAACCACTCTTCATCAACTCCTCTATCGATGCAATGTATTGATTCGGATTGTATTCCGATTCACGCACAAAGCATTTCACAATCTCAGGAATTATTTTCGTTTTAAAACTTTCTGCATATGTTCCAATTATGGCTTTATTCACAAAATAAAGAATTACGATTCCCATGAGCGTTATGTATAGAATAAAACCCTCCCAACTACCAAAACTAAAACCAGATTCAAAACCAATGAATCTTAAATATTTTTGGTTGATAGAAGGAAACTGAAGTAAAAAAAGAAATGCATATACTAGATTAATAGCTATTATCCGTATAACCGTTTTTTCCCTTTCCGCATCAAGCCTTATTAGGCTCATTTGTAATTCGCTGTATAACTCTTTTGCTGTTTTCATTTTGTTGGGTCCTATACTTGATTCGTTTCATTTCATCTTTCCTCAATTTACATTCCTACCTTCTTTACAACTCCCCCACTGATTTTAACATAAATCCTCTTTCCATTTGCGGTATATATACGGTAGCCTCCACGAACTTGGAAATTTTTGCCAAGTAAAGATTCCAAATCTTTTTCTTTCATACCATTCTCAAGTTTAATGTCCTGTTTTTCTGGATTATCTTGATTAGCCTCTTTGATTTTTTCACCGGTCAGAGTAGATAGGTATTTCGCCCATTTCGATTCATTGTCATACATTGCAAAATAAATCTTTGCGTATTCCTTTGCATTATCCTTATTACCCTCAAAGTATTCAAGAATGGACAAATTCAGGATTGGAGTAAATTCGTCACGAACATACTTGTCATTGTAATAAAGTCCTAGTTTATCTTGTTTTACCTCAGCTAAATATTGCGCTCGAACAGTTGGCGATAGAATCGCTAGAAAGCGTTTGGCGTTTTCTTCTTTTTGTAACTGGGAGGCAAGTTGACGAATTAAACCCAGTGCTTTTTTTTCCTCACTTGAATTGAAATACACCAGAGCCAAATTGTTATAAACCTGAATTGTTTTTAATGCGGTCGCTACCTCAGCTAAGAAGACAGCCTTTTCCTTCTGAATTCGTGTGTCAGTAACATCTTTATTGTTTACAAAATAAGACAGAAGCGTCGCATAATTCGAGATAAACGCTAGATCCCCTGAAATATAAACGACTTCTTCATATTTATCCTTTGCATCAAAGTATTTCGCAATATCACCAGGAATTTCCTTGTCTCCTTTGGTAGATTCTTCTTTTTTGAAAACCATATCGTCTCTAAAGGAAGGCATATCTAGGATACTGCGTAAATTTTGATCTTTCAACTGCACTGTTTCGAGCCAGATTTTATGGAGGCAAACAGCTAACGCTTTCGTCAACTCTAGATTATCCTCAAATCCTTTTTTCTTAAGAGAATCTTCTAAAAACTTTCTCGACATCTCTAATTCTTTACCTAGTTGGATATTCGCAAATGTTTTTTCCATTTCAGCAGCCCATGTATGCAAATCCTTTTACTACCTTCAAATACTTTGAGCCTATCATGAGGAGTTGGGTGCGACGCAAAAAAGGGAATTTGTGTTTTCTGCAATTTTGCAGCTTCTTGATGAACTTTATTGAGTATCTCTAACATATCAATCCTCGCAGACGCTTCGTAACCCGCTTTCTGTAATAAGATAAGACCTGAACTATCAGCATCTAATTCTAAGTCCTGACTAAACTTTACTTCTTCTAAAAGAACTACTTCGTAGGATTCTTTTTTTTCTTCATTGAATGAAATAATTTTCTTCACTTTCTGCAGAGTATGGTTATTGTAATAATGAGCTAGCTCGTGAGCTATAACGCCTGCCGCATAATTTTCTCGATTCGATTTATACGCCTTATCATCATTACCTGCGTTCTTTTTAGATTCTAAGTCGATTCTATCTAATGTAGCTGTATGAATTACAAATTGCCCACCGGGAAAAGCTGCTGCATTAAATTCTTTATCCTGCAAAATGGAATATTTTAATTTGAAAGCCTCTCGACTGGATGCGTCCATAAGTCGAGTAAAGACTTTTTCTAAAATAGGCTTCCATTCATTATGATCTTTTAATGCACCGTTATGCGAACGAACGTATTCTCCGTAAGCTTCTTCACTTTTCTCTTCTATTTGATTCAGAATATCATTTTGTAATCCACGCACACTGGCTGTAAAGGTAATCGTTTTAGTCATATTTCGCATAGAGTGAATTTTGGCTAGATTTAGTTCGATAGGACCTTTGATTATAAAGATTTCTTCATTGATAGAAATTTCTAATTTGCCACTTGCCTTAATTTTGATTTCAGAATTAGAAGGCAAATACGAATTAACCGCAGGAGGTATGTTTTTTCCACCTCCATTAATTTCTACCTGCCCACTTACTTCTTGTATCCGAATGATATTTTCCTTTGCATAAATGCCTATGCTTAAAAATAGAAAAAGAAATCCAATCAATCTCTTCATTTCCCGGCTCCTTGCACAGTAGGAGTTGACGAATCTGCCATTCTTCCTTCCTGTTTTGTACTTTGATCTTTTTTTCTCTGAGAACTAGAAGGTGGATTTTGTTTTTCATTTAGATCAGAAATTTTTCTAGTCACCTTTGCTTCCACAATAACTTCCTTTTTTTCTTCTTTGCAATCCCCTACAATCTTACTGTTCTCAACCATGCACTCATACCGATCTCCCGCTGAAAGGGCAAATAGCACTAAGCCGGTAACACGACCATCTACAAAATCTCCTTTCATATACTCATCAGCGGCAAAGTAATATATACCATCTCCTTGGAATTTTCCATTGTAAAAATTTCCTTTGTAAGTATGCCCACTCTTGAAGGTATATTCTCCATATCCGTTCATCTCATCATCCGCAAATAATCCTTTAAAGAAATCTCCATCTTTAAAATAATATGCGCCCTGTCCCTGAAACTTTCCATTTACGAAATTGCCTTCAAATCTATCTTTGGTTTTAAAAGTAATCGTTCCAAATCCATTTTTCTTACCTTCTCTAAATTCACCTTGAAAAATTGCTCCATCTTCATAGGTAATTGTTCCCTCTCCATAGAATTCTTCCTTTTCATTAAAACCGCCGTTGTATTTTGAACCGCTGGCAAATGTGTATATACCTCTATTATTATTTCTCCCGTTCTCATAATTCATTTCAAATACATCACCATTTGAAAACTTTGTAACTCCAAAGCCATGTTTTTTTCCGTCCTTGAATCCTCCGCGATATACTGCACCAGATTCATATTTATAAACTCCTTCTCCCTCATAGCGGTCACCCACAAACATACCTTCATAACTCGAACCATCTTCAAATTCTATTTTTCCCTTACCATGTTTTTTCCCATTTTTAAACTCGCCTTTGTAAACAGAATCTTTTGGAGAACGATATACCGCATATCCGTTCACTTCATCATTGACAAATTTCCCTTCTACAGAACTTCCATCGCCAAATACTAATTTACCCCTACCTTCATATTTTCCTTCAAAGAAATCTCCATCATATCTCTCATTGTCTGTATGAAATACAATACTACCTCGACCGTGCTTTTTGTTTTTTTGAAATTCACCTTCGTAAGTGTATTGTTTACCTTTATAAGTTCCCTGTCCGTGGTATGCACTTTCAAAAAATTCTCCTTCATAGGAGAATTCTTCTCTTTGATTGACCGCTCGTCCACACCCATGAGGAATAATGTAATCACCCTTTTGAGTCACTTCACCAAAATATACTCCCCCACTATTACCAATTCCTTCAGTAGGAATTCTAGTTTTACTTTCAAAATCAAATCCCATACAGGCAGATCTTTTATACTCTCTCACTCCAAACATAGAACAGTAAGCGAGGAAAAACAGGATTATGCTATAACTTATTAATTTCTTCATATACTTTTCCTTCTATTTAGAGCACTTATCCATTTCTGTTGTAAGTTCATTGATTAAGCCTAATTCTTTTGGATCAAGACCATCTTTCGGTTTTGCGGTTACATATCCGTAAACGCTCTCATTCTTGGGACAGGCTTTGTTTTTAAAATAATTATAGCCATACTCTCTACACTTTGAATTGGTTTCATCTTTTAATAAATGAAAATAGATTAGATTCAAATTTTCAGGCGAGGAAGAATCAACTGTCATATGACCGTCTTGCACATATCCATTGAGAGGTAGTCTAGCTTTTGGAAATGCATTGTCTGTTACATCAATAACAAGACGTTCACTGCAATAGATATTGAGTTCTGTTAGAACTTTGACTGGAGTCTTTGGCGTTTTATTTTCCTTTTGTGGTTTAACTTCATTAGCCACATCTTCTTGACCGGCAGTTTGCCTTTTTACAACAATTTTCTCGTTCTTAATTTCTTTGGTAAAATCTGTAACAACTTCTTGTTTAGCCCCGGACAGCGAATCAGTATTATTCGCTTCTGCTTTTTTTCTAAGAACTAATTTAACAGACTTCTCTTCAAATTTCGTTTGAGAAGAAAGATCAATGGTTCCCTGAGTGCTAGAGTATCCAGACTTAGTAACGGTAATTTGATATTTGCCGCCAGCAGGAAGTGTTACATAAAATTCCCCGTTCGTAGGTTTACTCGACAGATCACCTGTCTTGTTGTCCTTTTCATTCTTCCACTTTACAGAGGACTCTAGTGGCTTATCATCTTGATCGGTGACGATGCCATGAATGGCTACGACGGCAAATACAGGTTTTGCGGATGGAGGCAAAGGTAAAATCTCATAAATATCCTCATCCCCAATGGAATCACCTGTTATATTAGTGGAAAAATATCCTTTTTCTCCCAAAGGATTCACCTTGAACCCCCAATCGTTCGATGCATTATTTAGAGATTTACCAATATTAACCGGTGTAGACCATTTTTCCCAGCTATCATCAAGACGTTCTGATTTAAAAACATCAACCGAACCAAATCCATTGTGACCCTCAGATGAAAAATAAAGAGTTCTGCCATCGGGATGTAGATATGGAGTTCTTTCTGCTCCAGGCGTATTTATAATTGGACCAAGATTAATTGGTTTGGTATAATTTCCATTATCCTCTTTAAAAGAAATATATATGTCAATATTTCCTTCCGTAGACCCTGCATAAAATTTTCCGCGCTCTTTAGAATTATAAGGTCCCCCATTGCGATTGCTTACGAATAATAAGCCTTTGCCGTCAGCAGTGTACGATGCATCGGATTGGAAATCAGGAGAGTTTATCGTCGTCGGTAAAGCCTTTGGTTTTTGCCAGCCATTGGAACTCAATTTAGAAGAATAGAGTTGACCATTTACAAAAATTATCATCTCGGTTCCATCTGGAGATATTGCAAGGGCTGCATCGTTACCTGCACTATTTAATTCTTTTACAGGCTTTGCATCTACCCATTCACCTTTTTGATCATCAAAATAAGAATGCCAAATATCTTCCCCTCCACTTCCACCTTCTCGTCTAGAGCAGAAATAAATTTCTTTTCCATTTAATTCCATAAGCGGAATGTAATCTCCATCTTTGCTATTAATCTTCTTACCAATATTTCGAATCACAATATTGTCTTTAGGGGCTAACAGCATTAAGACAATAGAATCAATGTCTTTTTTCTTTTGAGGAAATCTAGATTTGTATTTTTCCCATAAATCTGATGCTTCTTTAAACTGTTTTTTGTCCATTAAAATTCCAGCAGAGTATTCAATGATTTTATAATCAAAATAGGCGTTACAGTTTTTCCTTGAGGAAAGAACTTGATCTACTTTGTTTGAAAGTTTGTAAGCCAGAATAGCAGCCACACTGTCTTCATTTTCTGTGATCTTTCCTCTCCATTCAAACTCTCGTTTTAACTTTTCTGGATACTCTACTTTTTCTAAATCCGTATCCCCCTGCCAAGCTCCATTGCAATACGCTAACTTTTTTAGAACGTCATCCGACACATCTGAGTTAGTATCCACTTTCGGAGCATCCTTTATACTTTCCGATGAACAAGAAAGAAACATCGAAAGAATTATCGTAATTACTATATTTTTTTTCATGGTTTGTTTTATCCTTTTATTTATTTGCAAGTTGAGTCTTTGGGAAGTTCATTTCCTATCGACATATGATTGTCTATGCCTGCGCCGGCTCCTTGAGGTAATTGCCTATTATCCGTTATTTTTCTTACAGCTTTAGATAATGAATGCTTTAATTCAGTTAAAGTTATTTCCCCATTATCGACTGCATTTCCGCAGAGAATACTCTCTTTTAATGCTTTCGAAAATGCTCCATTCTCCCAATCGGGTCTTTCTAAAGATGTTTCAATATCACGCGATGACGCAAATACAGTTAGATTTTTCTTATCTGGATCATGAGAGGCATTTAAGAAAGTTGTTAAATTGCTAGCTGTTAATAACCCAGAATGGCAAGAATCAAGAAATAAAATTACCTTACTCTCTACAGAACTCAGATCGGATAATATTATTTCACCCCTTGCAAGTCCCGACTTAGATCCACCTTTATGGTCGTATGGGATAAATGAGTATTTACCTTTAAAGTCAGAAACACCATGACCAGAGAAAAAAACCATTGTAACATCCGATGGATATTTGGCTAAATTCTCAATTTCCTTTTCAATATTCTCTAGTGTTGCTTGGTCATTAAGTAATTCTTTAATTTCAACCTTTTCGTAAAAACTACTTTCTTGCCTTCTCATAAGGATAGAGAAATCCTTTGCATCTTTTACCGCAAAAGATAATGCCTTCACTCCTGAAATTTCAGGATAATTATTTATGCCTATAGAAAGAATTTTAAGAATAGGCTTTTTCTTTTTAGCCTCTATACTCTTTTTAGTTTTAATAAGTCTAAATTCAGCTGAATTACTAATGACAGCATCATTGTCAGTCATAGCACTAATCTCATATAAAATATTTCCATCCTCTATAGGAAATTCATAATTAAACATTGTTGTCCCCTTCACTTTCACATTAACTTTTTTAATTTTTACAACTGATTTGCCTGTATATTTAAACGCTTTAATATCTATGTTTGAATTTGAAGTAACCTCAAATTCAAATGCGGCGGATTCTCCATTATTATCCGTATTTAGAGTTGCGGATTTAATAACAATCTTCACAGCAGGCGACTTCTCTATCTCTAAACCTTTTGTTGTTTCCCCACTCTCTTTATCTGCTTCCTTAACTGCAAGGGCTACACTCTCTTTGCCTAAGACTTTAGATAGAATGTCAGGACGAAAGTAGGTATCTCTAAATCGAGCAATAGGAAAGAAGTCGGCTTCTTTGTCTTTGGCATTGTTGACATGCCAGCCAACAAACTCTTCTCCGTCAATGGAACAATCATAAAAGCCCTGTGGTGTCCATACCGCCCAACGTTTTTTATCAGGGTGAGGGAAATAGGCAAGTAGCTCATCTCCGTTCTCGACTCTATACCAGCGAATGGTTCCATCTCCTAAAGCGGCTACTACTAATTTTCCGTCGCCTGAAATATTGATAGCCCATACGATGCTAGGAGTAGAAATTTTCCATTTCGTAATTCCAGTTAGTTTTTCGTTATAATAAATATTCCATTCAGTTCCTAGCGCATAATGACTAGTATCTGGATGAAAGGAAAGACTTCTAGAAATTTCCCCTTCTTGTAATTTGAGTTTTCTAAATATATAAGGCTCTGTAAGCCCAAGCCATTTTTCCTTTGGAATTCCACCGAAAGAAGGATTTTTTAAACCAGAATTATTTCCTGCTATTTCTAAATTTTTTCTCGCAAGACTAAAATAGTATTTTGTATTGTCTTTTGGGTTATAAGAGAAGCTGATTTCTTTTCCATCCTCCGATACAGCAAAGCTTTCTTGCTCTTCCGAAAAATTAGCTTTTTGTGGTGTGATGCGTAAGGTCACTCTATCATTTTGAATCTTTCCAATAAAAGGATCGGCAGCGGCTAACCAAAGATTTCCCTGTGAACTAGGGAGAAGATGCATAATTGTTTGATTCGAAACAGAAATATCATTGTATGCCCCCTTTCCCTTATCCTGCCAAATACGAAGTAGAATTTCTCCTTGCGCATTTTCGTATTCGCCACCGGCAAATAGCTTGTTACCTGAATAAGCTACTTTGTTGATATGACTTCCACTTGGTATACCAGATGAAGAAGGTGAAAATAGATACTGATAACTTTGTAAGGAATAAACGTCAACGTTTGGAGTATCATAGTAACCAACTGCGAGGTTCTCTCCATCAGATGAAACGGAAATCGAAAATGGTTTTGAACCATTCTTTGTGGATAATATCTTTTCTTCCCTCAGTTCATTTCCAGAAGTAGAATAGATTGTAATTTTCCCATCAAAGGAGCTAGCGGCTAAATACTGTATTCCGTCACGCTTATAAAAGGCAGCCCAATAGCTGTCTCCTTCGAAGTCAGAGCCTTTACCAATTCGAGAAAACTGTTTATTCTCAACTCGATACAAAACAAATCCGATACCTGCTTTAGACTCTTCCACTGTAGCAACTAGATACTGTCCGTTCTCAGAAAATGCCAAGTGATTAACCTGCTCTTCTATTTCAAGCCTTTGTATCATCTTACCAGTTTGTGTTTCGAAAATATAAATCTTTGGTTTCTCTGTTTGCCATTTGCCCGTCCATCCACTCGCTACAATTATACTTGCGTCAGGCGAAATAGCCACTGCATTTAACTTACCTTCTTTTCCGCCAGCTATTGGAGGTCGAATCACTCGATACTGACTAAGTCCCGCACTTCTTCCCATACCACCACTTTCAATATCCCATACGCGTATCGTTTTATCTTCACCTGCGCTTACTAAATACTTCTCGTTTGCATCAACTCCAATGCGCGTAATCTTAGAGCCATGGTTTCCATTCTCTGTTCTTAAGAAAGCTTCCGTAGAAAAATTTTCTGGAATAATACTTCTATTTCTAAAAACAGAGTTGCTGCTCGCACAAGATACGAGAAGCGTTAGTATCCATAATAGTAAAATGTTAAATTGGTTCTTCATAATTCTCCTGAGTGTTTTTTACTCTCATTTTTTCTTACCTTTGCTTTTTGTTTTTTCAACTTTCGTTTTCTTAGAAGAATCTTCCTCCGTTGTCGATTTCTCCTCAGTGGAATTCTTTTTTGTTTCTGATTTACGCTCTATCTCTTTTGCATTCGTAGATTTTGGTATATCATTAGTATCCGCTGGCATAATTTTCGTATCCTTAGAGGGAGATGTTTTTGATTCCGATTTTTCTTCTACTTTTGTATCCTTCGTAGAATCAGGATTAGCCTCAGAAGGCTTTAATTCTTTATCAATAGGTAGCGTAGTGGTTATATTTGGATTGTATTTATTCACTTTAAACTTTTGGATATTTGGTTTGAAATGAATTTTTAATTTTACTGATTGCATTGGTCTAAGTCCATCATTGATGGGTCTTATCTTAAAAGGTATCACTTGAGAGTTTTCATTCTTATGCAAGTCATAGGCAACTTCTTTGATATCTCCATCAGACAAATATTCTACAGATTGAAATTCCAGAAAATCGGGAAGGACATCTACAACAGTAAACTCTTCTTTGATGGGGATATCGCCGTTATTCACAATCGTTATGAGAATCGAATAGTCAAATTTATCCAAGCTTTCAAAGAACTCATGGTAAATATATCCAGGCAAAATTTTGAAATCCTTATTGTAAGCATAAATATTTTCATAATGAAATTCATGCGGAAGAATTGCCCAAACATAACCAAGAGTTAAAGGAGTAAAAAAAAGTTTAATAATAAAGTTCAGCTGACTATAAAAATGGAATTCTCGATTAACGCTTAAATGTTTAAAGTTTTTCTTAACATCCCATTCTTCAATATGATACATTGTTACCTTATTGGCATTGCTATAATTCGTAACTAATTTGTTCGTTTCATCTTTGAAGATAACCGCCGTTGTAGTCCCATCTTTTGTATTCCAATAATAGTGTTGTTTTCTATTGAAACTGGAAAATTCTGAATAGAAACAATAGAATTTTTTCCCCCCATACTACTTTCGAAATCATCAATTCGCACTTGCACTTTTGGTTGACAATTGATGATAATAATTATCAGTAAAATCAACCCTATTTGATATATTTTGTGATTTTTCATCGATTCCCTCCGCTTACTTTTACAGGAATGCTTTCTTTCTTTGCTGGCTGAAACGAGTTGCAGCCTATAGCGCATAACGCAAGTATTGCAATACCCATCTTAATCGTTAAAATAGCCTTGCGACTATTTACTTTTTTTGTTTCTTTCATTTTTGTTTTCTCCTCAACTTATTTTTATTTTTTCCAAGCATCTATTACTTCCTGAATCAAATTTCTTTCTTCTGAATCTAATTGTTCATCTTTCAATTTTTCGTTCATTGCTTCGTAAGCGGCTCTTAATTTGGGTTTCTTATTTTCTTTAAAGTATTGATACCCAATTTTTCTTTGGTCAAGAGAATCAGTATTTAGTAAATAATAATGGAAAAAATCTCTATCTTTTCTAGTTGACTGGTTAATTAATATATACCCCTTTTCACAACTAAGAATAACTTCGGAAGGAATCTCTGTATCTATACAACGCGGGTTCATACTTCTTGTGCTGTAAATGTAACCGTTAAATTGCGCTGCTGTAAGTTCGTAATAAAAAGGCGTGGTTGATACATAGGCTCTTTTAAAAGCTGACTCTGTTTTAACCGGTATGTATTTGCCATTACCCGCTACTGCAATTTTCGTCAATGCAGCATCTTCACTTTCACTCATTTCTATTCCGGCAATGACTAGATCAATTGTAATCTGGCTAGCTTTAATATTTGCTATGGACTGTAATTTTTTGGCAGATTCTTCTGGCTTTCCTCCGCATGATTCCATTCCATCTGTGACGAGGGTAACAAAGTATTTCCCCTTCTTGCCGTCTAGAAGTCCTGCCATGACATCCAATGAATTAGAAATTGGAGTCAATCCTATTGGCTTTATTTCATTAATCTTTTCTATTAACTCATTCTTGTTAAACTCAACAAAGGGAGATTGAATTTCTTGTATACAATTACAACCATATCCACCAAAGGCATACAGACCAAAATTCTTTCCTGTCTCTAATTCTGGATCAATTTTTTTTACAAAGTCAATGGTCAATTGCTTTGCAACTGCCATTCTATTAGAGCTACCAAGTGAAGCACTCATACTTCCACTCTGATCAATTAAATAAATGGAATACGTTTCGTCTGGTTTTTCTGCGTTAAACTTTTTTGAAATATTTTTTATGTTTTCAATGCATAAGCTATTAGCACAGTTTACCTTATTACAAATATCTCGATCCAACTCTTCTCTAACTGGGAATATACAATGTTGAAAAAAAAGAACTGAAATTGTAATTAATAGACTAATTGATATAATATGCTTTTTTAGAATTTTTTCCTTTCTTGTTTCTTTCATTTCCTTTTCTCCTTTCAATGATTTCTATTTTTCATTGTTTACAATGTCCTAACTGTGATTTTCATGATTCATATGATTGGGATGATTTAGTTCTTGGTAATTTTTTTTTATACCAACAAATCATTCTTACTCATAAATCATCTTAATCATACTAATCACAAAAATCATAGTTCAGACACCTACATCCCACATTTCCCGTTGTAAATACCTAGCAACAATATTCCTTATTTTCCCCTACAAATCCTCCTATAGGAGGAAAAGTCATTTTTTTATTTCCAAAGGATGTCTTAGATCAAAGACTTCTCGCAAGTAAATGATTATAATTATCATTCTCTGACGATTCCATTTAGCATTATCGTTTTGAAATATTTCCGGATAAATGTTATTATCCTCGCAAAAATTTGTAAGGGAAATTCTGTTTGCATCACCCTTGAATTTCGATAGAGTGTTTAATAGATTCACCCGAAATGTTTCCTTAATCATTGTCTTACTCACAATTTCTCCAATGATTTTAGATACAGATGCAGCAGTGTCTTCGAGTGAACAACCCTTCACGAATTCGACTAACGCATACAAGTATTTGCGCTTCTTGATGCCGAAGTCATTTACTCGTAAATACATCTTTCCATTTCGTTTGTTTCTCACAGGGTATTGCAATTCAGGTCTCCTGTAGAGTAGTGACGGGGATTTCAAAAAAAGAGAAAAAAAAGCAGTGTTAGTGTGTTTTTTTCTTTCTTAACTCTTTTTTGCGCCTCAGTTAGTTTTTATTAACCTTTCCTCTTTAAGCGAGGTAAAAGGGACATAGAAGCGACGTAAGAGCCACATAGAAGCCGAAATCGGCTTGAAGATTCGTTCTAGATTCGAACTACCTTGCCTATAAGTAAATCGCTTAATAATTTGACATTCCTACAGAAGAAAAAAGAATTTACCAATTATATGTTTAGCTCATTCTTGCCTGATGTCTATTTTTAAAAAGATACCAAACCCTTTTGGGAAAAAGGTGGTGAAGCGCATCAGGAAAAAAGTAGAAGAGGTAGCTGATGAAGTAGAAACAAGAGATTTGAAAGTTGTGAAAGAAAAAAATATAGATCTCTCTACTGGCAAAAGACGGTATATTGATGTTGCTGGTATAGATTTAGATGACAACATCGTCGAGCTTCACCAAGTTGGTAAGCAAACCAAAAAAGGCTTGCCCGTAAAGAGGGAAAGAGTTGTTATAAGTAGTCAGTCCGTGAAGAAACAGGTATTGAAATTGAATTTCATCCTACAATGATATAGAATAAACAAAATGAACAGCCAACGAATCACCTTTTATTTCACTCCGGAAGACGTACTTCAAATTGATTCGTATTTAAAAAAGAATGAACTACTCTTACTAGGTCAACCGATGCCAGACAGTAAGCCTATTATCCTACCATCGCTCTTATTAGATGAATCTAATTCAAAAATATATAGGGGGCATAAATATATTATCCGTTCTCAGGATATTGATTCTGTTATTATAAAATATATTTCCGAACAAAATTATTATCTAGTCGATTGTATGGATTCACCCGTAATTGAAACAGGCTATTCTAATTATAAAATAACGGTCTTATAAAAAGTCCGATCGTATATACACATCAAAGACGCACTTTTAAAAGAGCCTCTTCGCAGAGTTCCAAAGTCTCCTGAGTTTACAGATGGCAGATGATTTCTTCAAATGGTTTCGTAAACAATTCAAAACGCAAAGCTTCCTGGTTTTGAGCACGACATTTTTTCTCTCGCTTTGCGCCAATTGGAGTTAGTTCCGGCGGACAGCTAGTAAAGAACTAAAGCCGTTTACACACCGCAGCAAAGCGTTGTTAGTCTTTATATATTCGAGCGTATAGAGAAATCAAAAAAAGGAAGGAATCTCTCAATGGCATTAGCAAATGGCTCTCTATTGAGACTTTGGAGTTTTTACTAAGGATTATGAAAATGCATATAATCGTTGACATTTTAGATAGAATAGTCTATTTCTAACGAAACGAGGTATATACAATATGAGAAAAGAGAGATAAAAGAATTAGTAGCATTTGGGTCATGGGGATTATTATTTACAGGTTTCGCATTTTGTTAGTTAAGGCAATAGATGCAGATGACCAAAACGTTGTTTATGATTCCAACGGACGAGTTTTAGAAAATCTTAAATATAAAAATGCAGGTGGAAATCCAAGAGCTAGTAACGTGAAGGGCAGTGGAACGTTCAATTACTAAAGGTTTATCCAGGCTCAATATGAAGGCGACAAGATAGGCATTAAAGTCAAAGGCATTGAATGTAAAATGTCAACTAACGTATTCCTATATAAATCTCTCGGATTACTTCCTCCGACTTTATCGAGAAAAGAATTCGAACGAATATACACATATCTATTTAATTCCCAAAATGCCAGACTAAAAATTCCGTCCACTTATAATATGGCTTTGCGAGGTTTTGAGGCAGCGGATATTACTGATAAGTCTATGATAAAAAAAGCAGGAGAAGCATTTCCTCAAATAAATTTTAGTTCTGATAAAAAGACTTTTCTTTCTTTTGCGAAACTTTTTCAAAATACTGAATATGCGAAGCAAACAGGGATGAACAATGTTAACCTCGAAATTAAACAGTATGAAAATAAAAAACAAGCTATTAACGATATACTCAAAGGTCATACAGTTTATTTTAGTGTTACGAATCAAGCCGGCTACGCAAAACATTATTTGCTCGCTTGTGATATTGAAATAATAAAAATACAACAAAAAAACAATACTTCTATCGACTATGTTGCATTCAAAAATATAGATGATCCGTATGATGATAACAGAAGAACAGAAATAGAGGCTTTGCTCGATTATAAAGACAAAAAAGACACCATTGGAAAAATGAAAGATTTTTGGACAATTAAAGTAGCTTAAATGAAAGTTTTCTTGGTATTTTATTTATTCATTTTATCTGCTCATCAAGTTAGAAGTGATGGTGCAAAGGACAAAGAAATTAGAGATTTATTAAATAAGGGAGAATACTGCTTCTGATGAAGATATACAAAATTATTATTTAAGTCAATTTAAGAATAGTGGAGAGATGGTTGAGTATAACATCAAGTATGTAAATAATAATAAACATAATATTCTCTATGTTAATGAGCATACGCCTCGCTCACATTGGAAGTGGAATCGTAAATTAGAGAACCGTTTTACAAATTTAATATATGTAAATTCAAAAATAAATGATTTAAAAGGAATAGAGCAACTGTATTTGTTAGAGTCTATTGACTTATCTTACAATCCGGTTTCTAATATTGAACCAATTTCTAAATTAAAGCATTTAAAGAAGCTAAATCTATCTTATACAAAAGTATCTAAATTGCAGCCATTAAGCAAGGTTAAAACTCTTGAAGTTTTGCATTTATATAGATCAAAAGTAAAAAACCTAAACGGTCTAAATATTGAATTAAAAGAAATTTACATTGGTAGTAAAGTAGACGTTAAACGATATCGTATAAAACATCCGAGAACAAAAATTATTAATGAAATAAATGTAACAGAAAATAATAAAAACTATTTTAAATAATAGACATCATAACCCATTAGCCACACAGCGCAGCAAACACACATTAGTCTTTAGTCCATCCGAACCGCCGAAAAATGCATAGTTAATCCCTGTTTGGAAATGCACAATCCAAGCTCTTTCTTCTGGATGTTGATAAAAAATATTTGGAGTGCTAGAATCTGCTGTTGCTGTCCAATAAAAAGCCATACCGGTATTCGGAAACAAAGGTTGATAGGCAACTTGACTATAAACACTACCGTAAAAAGTATTAATTCCGGGTGAGTAGGAACACGCCAATTATTCTACCGCCTAATACTAAGTTTTCGCAATACGTCCAAACTCCACTAGTCCCGTTTCCATTTAAGACCCAATCGGCGATCCTGTGTTGTTACAGGTATAGTTGAGAGTTGCGCAATATTGATAGTATCCGATGGAATAATTATTTCCAGAATCACCCGTTCCGGTGCAATCATTTGGACCCGGATTCCATGTTTGACCGGCAGAGCATTTCATCCATGTTATATTGCGGCTACTGTCTGTTATAGTTCCGTCTAGATTATCGTAAATAATTGGCGGCACTGCATTGACTACAGAATAGACTGCTTTATTGCTAGCGGCATCTCGAATGATTACATTTAGAAAATAAGAGGTATTCACCGTTAGCCCCGTTACTGTTTGAAAGCTAATATTTTTTGTCCAGTCTTGAGACAAAACTCTTCCACTTCCTGACATTTCCATTTCCTCTACAGTTCCGATATTGTTTGCAGTCGAGTATACGACTTTGTATTCTAAATCTCCAGTAGAAGTAATATTATCCGTTCCTGTGTCCAACTTAGCTTAACAGAGATAGACTTTTATCGGAAATAGTAAGTGTTCCTAAATTCCCTGGACTGGGCAGGAAATAATATCAGGGTAGGAATAGAAACTGAAACTGGATTTGATGTAGAAGGAGGAGTTGAAGTTGGTGTCGTAGTAGTATTCCCATTACCCGCAGATGGAGTTGAATTAGTAGTAACTACAGGTTGACTGTTCGATTGAGAATTTCTATTCGTATTCATTGAGTCGTAAGCTAGTTTTAAATAGCCAATTTGGTCGCTTGGAACTTTTACAAGAGCAAACCTATAAGTATCAATGCGATTACAGTTCTACCGATTGGAAAATGATTGTTCTGGTCTTTCTTAGTCTTCATCTAAAAAAACCCCATTCTACCGTTAGGCGAAATCTTTGTTCTTGTTGTCCAATCCCTTCTTTATAATAACCTGAGTCAAGCTTGGTCTTGGGTTTATTCGTGTCAATCCATTCATTTTTTGTAAAGCCTGCATCCCATAAATTCCATAAATAAAATAGAAATAAAACATCCACGCCTGTCTCAATACTCCTAGAATCTGAAATCAAATCTCTTCGAACACTCTGCATCGACTGAAATAGAATTAAATCCGTAGAATCCAATACCATCGGGCTAGAAAGTAGAAATAAACTCTGCCGCACATAATACTCTTTTTCCTCTCTCTCATAAACCGAATTTTTAGAATAAAGATGAAGTCCACCAAATAGAGCACAAGAAAAAAAGAAAATAGAATTTGACTTATGCCCCTTCTCCCATTGCCCCGATCCAGGAAGAACCGCTGATTTCCAGATATACCTAAAAGGACTAGGCTTTGTAACTCGCGTTAGAAATTTAGATGCAGAGGATATCTGATGCAATTGTGGCTTCTGTGTATTATCCGTAAATGCTATTACCTTCTCAGATACGTAATTTCGGATCTCATCCGAACTAACAATTAAATCTCCATCCAAATCTGCCCTTCCCTTTAGACCTTCTAGCAGATAATAAGAATAAACCCCTTGCCCAAGTTTATTACTCTCCTGACTTACGCTGTCCTTACCGGTTGCGTAAAAAATTGATTTAAACCCACCCTCCCCTGGCTCTATCTTAGACGAAAATGGAGCAACTGGGTTAGTTGTATTTCTACAAGCATCTAAGAATAGCATGTATTCTTTGTCTTAGAGTCTAGCTTAGCTAGAATTTCCTTTACTTCAATCGTTTCTACTTTTCCATCCTGCGTAACGGTTACTAATGATTCACCGGTTCCATGACCGGAGAAATAAATCATTACAAAATCATCTTCCTTCGCATTTTTTAAAATAGATTCTAGCTCCCGCAAAATATTCACTTTCGTGGGAATCAATTGAGCATTACCGCTCTTGTCGGAAAGTAAAATTACCTCTGTCTTATTCGCGTAAACCCATTCGTCTTTTCCTTTTTTATAATCAGCAATTCCCTGCTCCCGCATAACATTTGCAATCTTCTCGGCATCCTCTGCGGCATAATTCAATTTGCCGTAAGGCAATGGATAATGGTCGATACCCACTACTAAAACATAAGTCCTCCGCATGACAACATCCTCTGCCGATAAACTTGTCAAAGATAAAAAGAAGAGATTAACCACGAAGAGTACCGAGAGCACGAAGGTAGAGAAAAAGACACCTATTCTTTCCTTCGTGCTCTTCGTGTCCTTCGTGGTGAAAAATCTTATAATCATAGTGTTTAGCAAAATCAATAATAACAAAGAGAAGATACTATTTAATCTGCGCGATTTCATTGTTTATATATTGAACCCAGGGAGATGGATTGTCTCCACGATAGAAATATTTTCCTCGTAGTTTAAAAGCATCTCTTTTGTTTTCTTCATTGCCCGAATGAAATTTTCTAGCGTATAATTTGCGATAGAAATGAAATGATAGCTTTTTGTTTTTCATTCCCCATTAGCAAATTCTCTTCTAACTGAAATGAATTATTCTCTATTGTATTCACCCGCTCTGAGTTTATCGGATTTGATTGATTGCCACCAAAGGAAAGGGTGTTGTCTATATTCTTTTTTTCTGATTCAGGAATTCCTTCCCAAAAGGTTTTAACTCCATCTACTACTTGGTTATTTAACGCATAGACTATGCCTAGATTGTTGAAGGTCTTAAGGTTTTCGTGTTTTTAAATGCGTCAAGTGCTAGGGTAAGTGATTTCTTTCGATTATCCTCGTCGTCAGAGTAAGCGAGTAAGAGTGCGTAATTAGAAACAAACCCGAAATCTAAAAGCTTTAATTTATCATACAACTCCTGATAGAGAGAAAGCGCTTTTCTATACACGTTTTCATCTCCCGGAATTTTCTTTGTGCCTTTCGATGTATTAAATTCCTCTGCGTCACTGAAGAGTGGTTGATCTATTACTGCGATGTATTTTAAATCACGTAGCGTAGCGGTATACATCCAGTATCTGTGTAAAGCAGTTACTCTGGCTCTTTCTAATTCTAAATTTTCCGGGAAATTTAGTAACTGACGCTCTATAATAGAAAGCGCATACTTAAGAGTATCCCTATCTGTGCCGTTTGCGATTAAATGAAATGCTTTCTCTAACTCTTGCAAATTTTTATAGGATTCCTTTGTATCTAAATGAGCCAGTCTTTCATTTGGAGATGGATGAGATTTTAGATAGTAATCGATACGTTCTTTCGGATTTTTATTTCTTTCCTGGTTTATTTGCTTTAAGATTTTAATTGGAAGTAGAATCAATTCAGGCTGATACTTATGCCTTGCAAGTAGACTTGCAGCAAATGTATCTGCTGCAAATTCTCGTTCCCTTTTAAAGGCAAGCATTCGCCCGGAAAAATCATCTTGCGACAAATTCTTATAATCCTCATATTTTTCTTTTAGTCTCTTTGAGTCTTCTTGAAAATAGTGTGACAATTCATGTGCGATGATTGGAACAATTAATAGCTCTCTACAAGAGTTTTGGTCAGAGCAATTCTTTAATAAAGAATTCTCCGATTGCAGTTTAGGAATTTCTCTATCCAGACTGCTAAGAGTCCCTGTATAAATTACAAAATCATTCTCTGGAAAGAATGCCATATTAAACGAGTCTTTCTTTACTATGAATAGAGATACTTTCGACTCAGGAGCCAATTTACGAAATACTTTTTGTAGTGTAATCTTCCATCCATTAAAATCAGACACAATTCCATCTGCTTCTTTTTTATAACTTTCAAGCGTTAAATTATTATCATCCGCTATTCCGGTATAATGAAAAGTATCCACTTGCGGAGTCGCACAGAAGGAGATCATGAAAAGAAAAAAGAATTTCACTGCTGATAGACATTGATTGAGCCAATTCAAAAAGGCAATCTTTCGAATCATCATTTTCCTTTTCTTGTCAGGAAGAATGCCATCCCCAATAAAGACAAGAGAGAAGAAGCGAAAAGCGGCAATACGGACTCAGAGCGGGTTAATCCATAGTACCCATAGGTGAGAATAATAGAAACACTGAACAATAAAAAGTAAATGGGGAAAATCTGCTTTTTCCGCTTTAGCACAAATGCGACTAGAAAGAGAATCACTGGCAGTGTTATAAGAAGAATACTTCCTTCTATCGAAATGCCTTTCCACTCCCGAATACTTTCCACTGAAAATATAAAAGGCTGACTTGTATTCTCGATAGGCTTTGAAATATTCAGGATTTCTCAAATGTCTTATAGAGCATCATTGGATTTACAATGAATAGAAACGCAGCGGCTATCTTATTGAAAATTGGATAAAGATTTGAAACTGGCGTTTCATCTGAAATAGTTAATTCATTTTTAAAATTTTTCCAGTGTTTCTCGGCTAATGCTTCTATGTCGCTATTCTTTACTTGCAAGGGAGTTAGTTTTTCATTCTCACTTATTCTATACAGGAATTTATTTCGAATAGCCTCATCAGATATTAACTCCTTGGTATTTGCAAAATCAATCGAGTCCTCTTCTTCGAATGTCTTAGGCGAAAAGGTAATTCGTAGTAGATTTAAAATATTCATAATTAGCTCCTCAGTCAAACCCTTTAGACTTCAAGCAGTCAGCTATTTTTTTCTCTGCTTGCTCTTTGATGTATACAACTTTATGCGGCTCCAATTGCATTTGCAGAGCAATGGTTTTTAGTTTTTTATCCTCAAAGAAGAATCCATTTATAATGTATTTGCCTTTATCCGACAAATGCTTTATGCATTCAAAAATTTCTGCCAGTATTTCTGTGCGGAGAGTATAATTTTCTACATCTGATGATTCACAGGAAATATTTTCTACATCCTGCCCGTGCTCTATATTCTTATCTGAATAGAATCGGGTAATGAAATTTAAAAACCATCGATTCATAGTTGTATTCACAAAGGCACTGAGAGAGATTCTAACTCGCCTGTCTTCTCTATTCGAATTTTGACAAATTTTTTTTACGGCTAATACAGTTTCGCCGGTGACAGACAAAGCAATCTCTTCACAGGTGAGTGCATCAAATCGCATCGCTGCACATTTACGAAAGATAGAATAGAAAATGTATTTGTAAACTGACTCAGTAAAAATATAATTCCAATCTTCATTCTCTAAAATTCCATTCCAGCCCTTCCACCTGTCAACAGGCTTATTCGGAAAATTCGTTTTTGGAAAATTTCTATTGAAATCTATCTTCTTGCTAGAATTTGTGAATAACATTTAATACTAATCCCGAATTGATTCATTGCCTATTTCTAGTGTAAACATTCTAAAACCAAAAGAAATATTTCAATAAAATATTAAACTCTAGAAACAGCATTCTCTAGTAAAATGATAATTTTTATTTTTTATCAGAGGAAGGGAATCTATAAAAAGAAGAAGAAAGGTTTCTGAAGATTTTGATTGGAATTAGTCCCTGTAGTATTTTTCAAAAAATACAATAATAAGAACCTTGAGGTTGCCCTTTGACAACCCAAGGTAAAAAAAATTTAATGCTTTGCGCGTTTGTCGTGGTGATGACTTAGTTGGTGCTCCAGTTTTTCTTCAATGCCATCGATGCAAGCATGAATCTCTTTGTCTGTATTGTGAGCATTAAAGTCTACTTTGTCAGCATGCATATTAAAAACAGCTGTAATACTTCCATGCACTTTCTCAAAGCTCAATTCCGACTTGGTGACCTCATGGACATACTTCTTAAGTCTTCCTAGTTTGTCATTCGCGTATTCCTCAGTCGCTTCCGATCGGTCTAAATGTTTCCAAGTAAATTTTATTTTCATTCTATCTATCCTCGCTTTAATATGATTTTTCGAAAGCTTACAAGGTCAACAAAAAACACCGATAAAAAAACGATTAAAAATGATAGGGTCTACAATCCTATTGTGAATACTCTAAAACTATCGTATCTTTTATAGGTGCCGTCGCTATTTATCAGAGGGAATCTTTGCATATTTTACTTATTATGAAAACAGGTCGGTAAGGTTATATCAGTAAAACTGAGGGTGAGAGAGAATTTTTTCATCCCAGGATGCTTGACTATTAACGTCCAATTCTTGCGGATAACGCGCATAACTCTTTTCTCGACGGGAAAGCCACTCAGAAGAGAGTAAATTCTTTTTTTCCAATTCAGATTCTGGCGCTTTCGAAAAAGCAATGGTTGTATCTGATTTAGGTCCTATTCCAATCCCTTTGCCTACCCAGAATCCAGCATGTAATAGAGCAGACCGAACAGCGGTAGATGCCGAGTATGTGTAAAGCGTTGTAGTCTTTCCTGCTAAATTGCAATGATTAAATATACTTTGAAAAAATTCAGCCTTCCAAAGCGGCGAATCTGTTTTAAAAGAAAATGGATCGTAGAATATTAGATCGGGAATTTTTTGTGAGGAAAAAAGAACTGCAAAGTCACCAAAGATTAAATTCCAAGTAATGAGTCCGGAGTCTGATTGCCAGATACTTCTTTCTAAAAGTTTACGTGGTGCTTTGTGATAGAGATGAGGAAAGCGACCTGCATTTTTAATTGCAAGTTTCAAAGGGTCTAAGTCAGATTCAAAGCTAATTAAATGCATCGCACGGGGATTAGAAATGGACTCATGACAGACAATCGCCGCCATAGCATTAGTAGCCGCTCCAAGTCCTACATCCCAAATAACGAATGGCTCAAGAGGTTCATCCACTCCGTCTTCAGGGTTACTCGTTGCTAACCGCTCAGAAAGACTCGACTGATCTATATAAAGCTCTTTTGCTTCTACTATTGGATTACTTACAGAGTGCATTGTCTCTCCCGAACTACGCTGTCTTACACTCCAAAATCCTTTTTCATTTTCGATGATTTCATAATCTCCCAAACGTTTGCGTTTTTCTGCACGCGAAATCCCCCCTTGCCCCCCTTTACGAAAGGCGGATAAAGGGGGATTCCCATCTGTTTGTATCAATTCCTCTTTCTTAATTTTATAAAAAGAAGAAAATGTATTATCTAGAATTGCAGTGCGCATATCTGCCATTAGCCCATGATAGAACTTTAAGTTATGAATCGCCATCAGTTGCCAACCAAGAATTTCATTTGATTTAGTTAAATGATGCAAATACGAGCGTGAATAACTAGCACAGCAAGGACAGCTACAATTTGGATCTAGAGAAGTGTCGTCTAATTTGTATATCCCCCTACGCATTTGTAATTTCCCAATACTTGTAAAAGCTACTCCACGTTGTGCCTGCTCTACTGGAAGAATACAATCAAACATATCGACTCCACGATGCACTGCTTCTAGTAAATCAATTGGCGTCCCTACGCCCATCAAATAGCGGGGTAAATTTTTAGGTAATAAAGAAGCGGATAATTCACAGAAATCATTTCTTTCTTCTTTGGTCTCTCCCACTGCAAGTCCACCGATGGCAAATCCGTCAAATGACAATTGGGTTAATGCATCCGCACTTTGTTTCCGTAAATCTTTAAAACAAGCCCCCTGCACTATTCCAAATAAAGCCTGTTTGGAATCTCCTCTAGCGGCTAAGCTTCGTTTTGCCCAACGGTATGTTAACTCCATAGCTGATTTTGCGAGCGCATATTCAACAGTAGACGGAACACATTGGTCTAATACCATCATTATATCCGAGTTGGTTGCTTTTTGTGTTTCAATACTTAGCTCTGGCGATAAGAGAATACTTCTTCCATCTATATAACTTCTAAAGACTGCGCCTTCTTCTTTTAGGCTTCTAGAATTAGGAAGACTGAATATTTGAAATCCGCCGGAGTCAGTTAATACAGGCATATCCCAATTCATAAACTTGTGTATACCACCGAATTTACGAAATACTTCTATGCCAGGTCTAAGTAGCAGATGATAGGTATTAGCCAGTAAGACACGCGAACCCATTGCTTTTAAGCTCTCTACATTTTGGGATTTCACAGTCGCCTGCGTTCCTACCGGCATAAAAATGGGAGTCTTTACTTCTCCATGCAGAGTAGTAAGTCTACCCGCACGAGCACGACTTCCGTCTGCTTCTTTCTCCAAAATGAAATTTAATCGGGACATGAAGAAGATGTTTTAAACAGGGAGGCTATTTTCAATTCATTTAATCTTTTGCATTCGTTTTTAATAAACCAACAATAAAATCAGTTTGACTTAACTATAACCTTCCTTAATTATACAGAAAGATTTAGCACCATGATGAATCCTGAAGAATTCCTACCCATATTAAAGGACTTAGAGCTTTTCTCTGAGACACCAGAAATTTCTCTATTAGAAATTGCGAATGCACTCCAGATAGAGAAATATACGAAAAACGAAAAAATCATTGAGCAAGGAGATCCTGGAACTTGTCTTTATATTGTTTATTCAGGTCGAGTCTTTGTTCACTTCGGTGAGCATAAAGTAGCAGAGATCGGAGAAAGGCAAACCTTCGGCGAATTCTCTCTTTTGAACTCTGAGCCTAGAAATGCATCTATCAGTGCTCTTGTAGATTGCATATTGTTAAAATTAGAGCAAGTGGACTTCTATCGAATTTTAGGAAGTAATAATCAATTCATGCGGGGAATCATCCGTATCCTCATTCGCAGGCTCGGAGAACAAAACAATGAACTCATTCAAACACTAAAGCGAAGAGAGGCAGAGCTTACTCGTTTAGTTGCCGAAAGAACAGCAGAATTAGAAAAGTCTTATGATGAAATCGTAAAGCAGAAATTGGAAATAGAAGAAAAGAATCAGAACATAACAGAGAGTATCCTCTATGCTCATAATATTCAACTCTCTATTCTTCCGAGTGAAGATTTAATCAAGTCAGCACTTCCCAATTCCTTTATTTATTTTAAACCAAGAGATGTTGTGAGTGGAGATTTTTATTGGTTCTATGAATTTAAAGATGCAAATGAAGAAAAAATAGTAATCGCTGCAATTGATTGCACCGGTCACGGTGTCCCGGGTGCACTCATGTCTATGATTGGAAATGGTCTTCTAAATGATATAGTAAAGGTTCGTAAAATTTTAGACCCCGGATTAATCTTAAACGAACTACACAAAGGAGTCCGCATTGCTCTCAATCAAGATCATACTGATATCAGAGATGGTATGGATATGGCGTTATGCGTCATAGATCAAACCAATGCAAAGCTACAATTTGCCGGCGCAATGAATTCCATTTTTTATATCCAAGACAATACATTAAATGAGATCAAAGGAAACAGAAAATCAATCGGCGGAACACAAAGCGAGGAAGTGAGAGTATTCTCGACCAACACAATTGCTATTGATAAAACTACTTCGTTTTATATTTGCTCGGATGGATACTTTCATCAATTCGGTGGAGAATTTAACAAAAAGTTTTCCACTAAAAAATTCAAAGAATTACTTTTAGAAATTCATTCACTCGAAATGTCCGAACAAAAAACAAAACTCCAGGATACAATGGATACCTGGATTGGTCAGTCCAATCAAATAGACGACATGCTCGTGATTGGTGTAAAGATAGGATAGTCCCTTAGAGACTATCTTTTCTTTTGTGTCGGATACTTTGGCTTAGCCGTTTCTTTGGGTTTAATTTGAATCGGTTTGTAGGTAGTGACATTTTTAGCTGTAGTTCCTTTATTGCTTAAATAGTAAGAGAATACAAAGGTAGCGATAGTAGGAATCCATACCCATAGCATTTCTGGAATAATTGCTCCCCATGCACTATTGAGTCCTTTGCGAAATCCTTTGTGTGAAGAAACTCCTGTAGTGTAAGAAGTAAAAAGAGTAATCGGGGACATATATCTTTCCTCATCAAAAGGACAGAACACACAGACACCGTAAGTCGCATCTGTTAATAAATCTAATCCTATATGAGAAATCGATGCAAGAAAAAAGATAAGCATTAGAAGTAGAGTTTGTCCGAATGATTTTACAACCGACAAGAATAAAGCAGAAAAGAAGGCTCCTGTTATCGCTGCAAAGAAAATAGAATGCGTTATTCCCCGATGATTAAACATACCAGATCCGCGATCATCAAATATAAAATCCATATCTGGCAGAATCGAAGCCACAAAAATCAAAATGAAAACTGTGAACTTTGTTTTCTTATCTCTCCATAAAAAAGACAAGAGAGATGCAAAAAAACCATGTGTAATAAATAACGCCATTCTTTTTACCCTATAAATCCCTGATCCATTCGTCAGCTTGTTTTGTTATACTTTGAACAGTTTCATGGTGGAAGATAATACCAAGATGCCCCTGATCAAATCTTGCTACTTTTTTGTTCTTCGGCTTTGGTAAGTTTAAAACATCTTCTATTGTCTCTGCCGGAACTATCTTATCTAAATTTCCAATTACAGAGAATATCGGCAATTCGAAATTATCCTGTTGCTCTTGTGTGTAATTTATATTTCCATCATAAGACCAGAAGCTCTTATCATGTCCTAGCTGTGAGCGCAAGAACTGTAACAATACCTTGATTGATTCTTCGCAGAAAACATCTTCCACAAAGAAATACCACTCAGGAGGGGTAATTTGCTTGTAGCCGATAAAGTCATTTAGGTTTACAATCTGAGAACTCACTGAAAAAGAAAACTGTCTGAGGGAGGAGTGAAAATTCAAAATGAATCGAAAGAATTTATTTAAGTCAATCGAATTGACCGCACTGTGAACCGGAAAGGATACAAGATTAAACAGTGTATCATAAATTGCTTTGTTCGAAATCAGTTTTACACCACTCTTAATCATGTCGAGTCCAAGAATTTGTGATTCCAGGTTCATGTAATTGGGAGAAGTAATCGAAACAATTCCTGCAATGTGCTCGTAGGGGTCAGGAAGATTAGATTTACCAGGAAGTTGTTTTAACTTTTCATAAGCACCTGTATAAAAACGAGGAATCATCCCGCCCATGCTATGCCCCATGACTACAATTTTCTTTCCGGGATAACGATTTGATAACCAATTCAAAACAGCAGGAAAATCATCCTGAATATAATCATCGAGAGTCCAAGTCTTATTAACCACATCTTTCGGAATTGTATGCTTGGATCTGCCTCGCATATCCATGGCAAATACCCTGTAGCCGAATTCTAATGCCATCTCGCGAGCCAGTTTGTCCATCACGGATCTTCTACAGAAGAATCCGGGTATCATCAAAATGATTTTGTCTGTATCATTTAAGTTTTCACGAGCAAAATGCTTAAGGCTAACAGAGTATCCCCCCGCAGTCGGAACAATATAACTTGCATCCAAACGATACATCACATTGTATTTATGTGAGTGCGCAATAATGGAAGTAACCGGATCTTTTTGAATCTTTTGAACTGTATACAGCAGATGGTGAATCGAAGAAGTCGTATCTGATTTTTCAATATTTTTTCTTGCAAAATAATGATCGCCATTATTGTCAACGTCACGCGCAACAACATATTCGATCACATCGAAAAGTGTATGAAGCTGCATTGTAATTTCTTGCTTTTGCGCTTCCGTTAGTTTTTCTTTTCGAATTCCCCAAAGAATTCCAATTGGATTTTCTTTTACGATTAATGGTATCCCCACCGAATAACGCATAGTAGACGTTAAGAGAGACCGCAAGCTCGGATGGATTTTAGAATCTCTTAGATTTATGATTTCTACATCGGGTCTCTTCGCATGACTAAAAGAAAGAATCGCTTTTTGAATAATGCGAGCCGAGTCGTTTCCTTCATCAAAGATAGAAATCGGTTTTGTCTTAGTCATAAATTCATCAATATCTTTCGAAGATCTCTTACCGATCATTTCCTTCATTTTAAAATGTGTTGCCGTTGCTACGATCTTTAACTCGGTTCCATCAATTACTTCAAAAATCGCATGATCAAACATATGTTTATCATCAGAAAAAACAAGACCTACCATTTTGTTTACAAAGGAGGACCAGACTTTTTCCATAAATTTGTAAATTGGTTCGCTTACAGGATAAATATAAATATCCTCAGGCTTCACCATTAACCCATTTCCAATATCTGTATTATTAAACTTAGTCATTCAAACATCCATAAGGTTATTATTTTCAAAAAATCCAGTTTCGCTTACCTGCTTGGTTCTCCATTGATCCATAAACCAGAGAAAATTATTTTTCCTGATCTATCATATAGAATCCCATTACCATCTTTTTTATTGTTTTTATATTCGCCTTCATATTTTATTCCGTTGGCGAGAACATATATCCCCTTTCCGTTCCTTAAGTCTTCGACGAATTCGCCGGTGTATTTATCTCCAGAAGTATAAAGGTAAACTCCGTACCCATTGTACTTATCGTCTCTAAAGTCACCTTTGTATTGGCTACCATCTGCAAAACGATACAAACCCTTACCCTGATATTTATCATCTTTAAAATCGCCTACGTATTTGTCACCGTTAGAATAAAAATAAGATCCTTTTCCGTTTCGCTTTCCATTCTCAAAATCACCTACATAGCGATCCCCATTTGCGTAGGTTAATGTCGCTTTGCCGTAATATTCTCCATCTTTGAATTCACCCACATAAGAGTCTCCATTCGCATAAACCAAACTCCCCTTTCCGTGGTATTTATCATCCTTAAATTCGCCTGTGTATTTATTTCCATCGCTATAGTTGACTTTACCCTGTCCACTGTATTGGTCGTTGTCGAATTTTCCAATGTATTGAGTTCCATTTACAAATGTATAAATTCCATCGCCGCTGAATTTATCATCTTTGAAACTACCTTCGTATTTATCACCGTCGCTATAATAATAAGAGCCTTGTCCGTGGTATTTGTCTTTGTGAAATTCGCCTATGTATTTACTAGAATTTGCAAATACATAAGTGCCCGCACCTTCTTTTAATCCAAACCGAAACTCCCCTTCATAACGGTCCCCGTTTTTGAGATTGAGGACTCCTACTCCATGAAAGCGGTCATCTTTGAATTCTCCAACGTATTGGTCACCGTCGGCATATTTGTATTTGCCTCTCCCGTGGAATTTTTCGTCTTTAAATTCACCGGAATACTCAGCTCCGTCAGGATAGGTATACGTTCCAAATCCGTTTCTTTTGCCACTTACATAGTGACCTGCGTATTTAGAGCCATCGGGATAATAAAATGTTCCATAGCCTTGAAAAGAATTTCCTTTGAATTGACCTATGTATTTTCCGCCATCTGCAAAAGTAAAAATACCCTGTCCAAAGAAAACGCCTGTCTTCCATTCTCCGTCGTATTTATCTCCGTTTGTATAGAAATAAACTCCCTTCCCATTTTTTTGCCCGCCTTTCCATTCTCCTACGTATTTCTCTGTCGGAGAATAAGCCATCGTTCCTTGTCCATCATTGCAGTTTCCGCTAACGCATTCGCTCGCTGCGATTGTCGTATTCACCATTAGCAAAATTGGTAGTGTTAGACTAAAAAAAATTGTTCGCAAGTTTAAATTCTCCTTAAATTAGTATTATTTCGTTTCAGACCAGAACGGAGTCGATTTCTTTTCGCCAGTCATTCGAGTTTCGGCTGATTTTTGTGGCTTTTTAATCTCACCATTTGAGGCTATTGTAGACTGGGTATAGTTTCCCTGTCCATGTTTTTTTCCATTTCTCCATTCCCCTACGTATTTACTGCCATTTTCGTAGGTCATACTTCCAAAACCATCTTTCAAACCTTGCTTCCATTCCCCTACGTAAACGTTTCCATTGTGATAGCGCATCGTTCCTTTTCCATTTGGAAAGTTGTTTTTAAATTCCCCTTCGTAATAATTTCCATTGGCTAGATAGGCTTTGCCATGACCATCGGGATAATCATCTTTAAAATCCCCCTCATAGCGATCTCCATTGATGAAATGATAGATTCCATAGCCTGATTTACGCTCTGTTTTAAATTCCCCTATGTACTTGTCTCCATTAGCGAAATTCATAATACCTTGCCCATTGACGCAATTTCCACTGACGCAATCTCCTGCACTAAGAGAAACAGAAAAACTGCCTAATGCAATTATACCCAGAAAAAACCATTCTTTCATTTCATTCCTCCTTCAGGATCTCCATTAATCCATTTACCTGAATAAATTATATTTCCGTCTTTGTCATACATAGTTCCCGTTCCGTTGAAATCTCCATTTTCAAAATCCCCCACATACTTATCTCCCTCGGCAAATAACAGCGTTCCTTTTCCATGCGATTTATCATTTTTAAATCCACCTTCATAAACAGCTCCGTCTTTGAATTTTAAAACACCCTGTCCGTTTTTCTTGCCTGTTTTAAATTCGCCAACATACTTGTCTCCGTTGGCATACTTCATAGTTCCTTGTCCGTTGAAGAGTCCATCTTTAAATTCAACAATGAAGGTCTCTCCATTTTTCTTAGAAATTTTACCCTGTCCTTCAAATTTTCCATCTTTAAAGCCACCGATGTATTCATCTCCATTCGCATAACGGAGAATCCCCTGACCTTCGAACTTTCCGTCTTTGAATCCACCTACATATTTTTTGCCTGTGTTAAAGAGGTATGTGCCTTCTCCTTCTGGCTTTCCTTCTCTGAACTCGCCCGAATATTTAGAGCCGGTTGGATAAGAAATCGTTCCTTTTCCATGGAATTTATAATCTTTAAACTCTCCCGTATAACTGACACCATTTGTATAAATAATGGTTCCACGTCCTTGAAATTTATCTTCTACAAATTCGCCTGTGTATTTAATTCCTCCGCCATAGATGTAAGTCCCCTGTCCATGACGTTTGTCGTCTTTAAACCCACCTGTGTAAATTCTTCCGTCTGCGTGGGTGTAGGTTCCTTTTCCATGCTTGAGTTCATTTTGAAACTCTCCATCATAGGTATCCCCATTGGGGTAAGTGAAATTCCCGCGTCCATCGAACTTATCGAATTTGAATTCCCCTATGTATTTATTTCCATTGGCATAGGTAAGAGTTCCTTTTCCATGCTTGAAATCGTCTTTGAACTCACCTTCATATTTGTTTCCATTCGGGAATGTATAAATTCCAGTTCCATTGAATTTATCGTCTCTAAATTCTCCTTCGTATTGGCTTCCATTGTAAAAATGCATCATTCCTTTTCCGTGGAATCTGCCGTCTTTAAATTCACCGGAGTATTTGGAAGCATAGATGAAGTTTCCACTTGCATCAGGTCTAGCGGCAAAGGTCATCATGCCTCTACCATTCTGCTTTCCGTTTTTGAAATTCCCAGTATACTTGTCCCCGTTTGAAAAAAATAGAGTGCTAAGTCCGTTCTGGCAATTCCCACTAACGCACTCATCTGAATAAATGGATTGTGCAATGGGAATTAGAATTAATAAAAAGATAGCTCGCAGTGTTCTAAGTGAAAAGTTCGATTGTTTGTTCATTCAAAAATATTCAATCCTTTCTATGCAAAGTATTCTATTCAAGCAAGATGTAAAGACGAATTGAAAAAAAATTATCTTTCAATAAAACTTCTTTCTTGACTCTAGGTTACTAAATTTTTACCTTCAAAAGAACTCTCAGGATTTAAAGGTAATATAATGAATCAAAAGTACATTCGCTCCCTGCTATATGGGCTTGTTTTCCTAATAATAAGCCATGATCTAACGATCGCACAAGAAACTACAACAGAAAAAGTTCCAGCAGACCCAAAACAAAAAGAGGCTCTCTTCTTCTACTGGAAGTCAGAACTCAAAGACCTGATGGAACAAAAAAAGGCGCTCGATCTCAAATACGCCGAGCTAGAAACCAAATACACGACAGACACTGAAGCTCTGAAAGCCGAAAACGAAAAGCTAAAAAAATACAATACTGAGTTAGAAGCTGACAAGAAAGACAGAGTTGCGGCAAGAGATGTAGTAAGCAAAACCTCCGATGATAGAATTGCTGCTCTCGAAAAAGAATTGGCAACTACCAAAAAACAAAAAGAGCAAGTCGAGAAAGACTTACAAGCAAAGACTTTCGCAGAAAAGCAAGCTCAGGATAAAATTAAGGAATTGGAAAGCACAATCGCTGCCTTAAGAGCAGAAAAAAATGCTACCGAGAAAAATACAGTTAGTAGCACTGTAGTTCCAACACCAAGTGCATCTCGTTCTACAGATGTTGCAGCTAATGCTAGTAATGCAGAGCTACAAGCACAAGTAAATAGCTTAACAAATCAAAGAGACCAATTACAAAAAGATTTGGCAGCTACTTACAGCCATATCGAAAGTTTAAAAAAGAATCAACCTGTTACAAATTCTACTACTTCAACTTCTACGACCACCACTAGTTCCAGTTTAACATCAGACAATTCAACAGCGGTTACACCTACTTCAACAAGTGCAGAAACAAAGTTACAAGATTCAGAAGCTAAAGTGAAAAGCTTAGAAGCAAAACTTTCCGATGTAATCACAGAAAGAGATAAACTACAAAAAGAATTGGCTGTGGCAAAAGCTGCTCCAGTAGTTGTTCCAAGTGAGCCTGTAAAATCTGCTGCAACGGAAGCAAAAACAGAAGCTGTAAAGTCTTCTTCAACAACTGACCAAGATAAAAAAATTGCCGATTTGCAAGCGCAAGTAAATAGTCTCACCAATCAAAGAGACCAATTACAAAGAGACATCGCAGCAATCTACGGATACCAAAGACCAACAACAATCGGGGAACCGGTTAATCCTTATACTACGATAGAAAATAAAACAGAATCTTCTCCTGCTAAAGTGGCTCCGGCTACAACCAATGGCACTACCACCACTGTGATTGCATCGAATGCAAGTTTAGAAGAAGCACTAGCAAGAGCAAAAAAACTAGAAGCTGACTTAGCTGAAATGACAAAACAGAGAGATAAGTTGCAAAAGGAATTGGATACTAATTACAATAATATGTATACTTCCAAAACAAATCCTCTTAGCCCAACAACAACTCCAGCGGCTAACACTACTCAGCCTGCAAAAGAAACTTCAACAACTACTACTGCTACAACTACAACAGAAACAGCGGCGGCAAAGAATACAGATGCAACACCAGTTGTAGGTCCTGCGAAAACGACAACAGATACTACACCGAATGCAGCGAAAACAACCGATGTAACTCCTGTCAATGGAGCGGCAAAAACTGCAACAGAAACAACTGTTACAACCACTACAGAGACAACGGTAGAATCTGTATTATCCCCTGAAGCATCCAAAGCAAGAATCAAACAATTAGAAACAGAATTGGCGACTCTCACAAAAGAAAGAGATCAACTCAAAAGAGATTTGAATGCATCTAAGGCTGATAAAACTCTCGAAACCAAAATTATCGAGATTACAACCAAGATCGAAAAAATCGAATCTGACAAAACTCTAACTCAAGAAGAAAAAGCGGCTCAAATCAAAGCAGCGAATGAAGAAATAGAAAAAATCAACAAAGAAAGAGCGGCTACAACAGCTAGCATCGATAAAAATGCAAAAGAGATTGATAAAAAGAATGTTGCGATGGATGAGCTTAAAAAAGAATACGAATCCAAAATCGAAGCATTAAACAAAGAAATCACTGAGTTAAAAGAAGACAAAGAAACTCTTGAAACAGACTTAGCTTCTTCCAAAGAACAATTAGAAGAAGAAACCTCTAAGCACAAAGAAGACGTTGAGCGTTTAACTCTACAAGCTCAAAAACTAGAAGAGGCACTCGAAAAGGAAATCAAAAAGGGCGGCAAGTCCAATGCAATTTCCAATGGAAGTGCAAAGATTACTAGCAAGGGTGGGAAAACTATCGTTAGCCTCGCAAGCACAGTAAACTTCAAATCCGGTTCAAGAGAATTAACACCAGAAGGAAAAAGAACATTAGATAATATTATCAAAGTTCTAAAGAAACATTCTTCTGAAAGAATCCAAGTAGAAGGAAATACTGACAGTAAGCCACTTCCATCTTCCAGTAAACTAAAAGACAACTGGCATCTTTCTTTTGAAAGAGCATTGACAGTTCTAAAATACTTGAACAAAGGAAGTCTTGGTAAAACTCAATTTGTCGCAGCAGGACTTAGCGATAAAAACCCAGTTAAACCAAATACCTCCGAAGCCAACAGAGCAGCAAACCGCCGAGTTGATATAGTAGTAATGCCTAAGAGATAATTTCCAACCAGTAGAGGCATATAACGATATGTCTCTACTTTTTTTCATTTCCCGTTCCTCTTTTAAACACTCTCTTTCCCCACTCACCAACCAATAGCCTCATAAAATCCGAACAGGAATAGCACACTGATTTTACTAGACTTACTAGCTTCGTGATCTTCATGCCCTTCGCGGTGAATAAAATTCTTAGATTGTTGTAATTGGGGATACAGTAAGTATACTGCCAACAATAGTCCTAGATTTAGTGCCAAGTATAGTCAGAAAGGGTTTTTCAGTATATTTGGCACTAAACTTAATACTATAGTTGATAGTATATTTGATACGAAGGAAGGTAAAAGGAATCTATACGGAAGCTTACGCGGTTTTACTTTCTTGTAGTCTTTGAATTCTATCTGCTTGCACAAGTTCATTGAGCAAATCATCCATGTCTCCGTTTAGGATAGCGGATAGATTATGGCTTGTGAAATTGATTCGATGATCAGTAAGTCTTTCTTGCGGATAATTATAGGTGCGGATTCTCTCAGAACGATCCCCCGATCCTATCATTTGTTTTTTAAGTGCATCCGAGCTTGCTTTAGCTTCTTCATCTCGCTTTTCCAAAATCCGAGCGCGTAAAATACGCATTGCTTTGTCTTTATTTTTTAATTGTGATTTTTCATCCTGACAACTTACCACAAGCCCAGTAGGAATATGCGTTATGCGCACTGCCGAGTCAGTTGTATTGACAGACTGTCCACCGGGACCGGAAGAACGAAATACATCTACACGAATTTCATTTTCTTGGATTCTAATTTCTGTTTCTTCTGCTTCTGGTAATACTGCTACAGTCACAGCACTCGTATGAATGCGACCACCCGCTTCCGTTGTTGGAATTCTCTGAACCCGATGTGCACCTGGCTCAAACTTAAATAAATCATAGGCTCTTTCATCTTCAATAGAGAATACAATTTCTTTGTAACCACCAAGACCTGTTTGCGCCATGTCAATGATGTCATACTTCATACGTTTTTTTTCTGCATACTTGGTATACATTCTAAATAAATCAGCAACGAATAATGCCGCTTCTTCCCCACCTGTCCCTGCTCGAATTTCTACTAGAACATTTTTTCCAGAATTAGGATCTGGAGGAAGTAGCATTACTTCTAATTCTTCTGTCAGTGAGGTTAATAACGCGTTAGACTCTTCTAGCTCTGACTTGAGCATAGCAATCATTTCGCTATCACTCTCACTTGCTATGAGAGCCTTTGCATCCTCTAGATTTTTTTCTGTCTTGAAGTATTCTTCTATTTTGGTATATATGGGCGTGAGTCTAGAGCGCTCTTTTGATAGCTCTTTTAATTTTTGTGAATTCAAATTAGGACCTGAAAGCTCTTCATCTATTTTCAGGAATTTCTGTTGTATTTTTAATAATCTATCTTTCATGGTCGCCTGTCTTACATGATTTTATAGAGGCTCTATAGGAAAAGTCAAAAAAATATGCTCGGAATATTCCAGCCTTCGCAACGGCAAAGCTTTTAAATTTAGGGATTTAGATTGGGAGAGAATTATGGGGGAAGTTGGATGAATATTACTAGAAAGAAAAATATTATCTTATATTGAAGCTGAAAATGGAATTCCTGAAGAAAAATTACAAATGATAGAAAAAGATGTTATTCTCTTGGATGATTATTCTGTGATAGCTATTAGGTATTCCCCTGATTTAAATCAGCGGTAAAAAGGAGATATCATGCAACGCAGACTTCTATTTTTTACAATTCTATTACTGGGTTCCTGTTATCATTATATCATTGATAAGAAAAAGCTTAATTACAAGTTGCATTTAGAACATACAACCGGGGTGATTGTTTATTTAAACGAATACTATGATATAAATGAAAATTTAATTCAAAGTTTTATCGGCGAATCAATACAAAAAATGGATTTGGACGGGAAAGGGAAATTTGAAATAATAGGGATTTATAAAACCGGGGATAAAATATTTGACGAAGCGTATGATTTAAGACAGCAAAAGAAAAGAAATATTATAGAAATCGAACTACGGAGAAGGATTAGTCCTAATCGTTTTTCTTCTGCCATTTTTTTGCTTAGTGCGGGAGTTATACCTTACGTAAGCGAAAAGGTAGTGCTGGCTACTATTAATTATTATAATAGTGAAGGAAAAAAGACGTTATTCGCAAGAGAACTGTTACTAGACGGATATCCAGTTTCGAAATATTTTATGGGTTGGATTTTTATACCGTTTGCAATATTTTCAGAGGATAGTGAGATAACTCTTTATCAGCATTCATTTGAGTATAATTTAACAGAGTTTACAAAGAAGATTTTTGCCATTAATAAATCTCAAGCTGATTATGAACTTTCTCCCCTGGATAGTAAAATAAAAGTTCAACTTGAAATAACACGACTTCAATTTGGAGGAATGGCGGGTATCAAATTAATAAAACAAAGCTGGGATAAGAAAAATAAACACATGCATACACGAAAAATAGAGTATGGCTGTTCTACCGAAGATCTGGAACTTATGTGTGTGGGCGGGTATTTTCACTTAAGAAATAAAACAGGCAAGAAGATTGATTATTCTCCGGATAATTACGCAATTACTGTTAATGGTAGAGAATATCGATTGCAAGAAGCATATTTAAAAGGCAATCATGTGCCAATCGCAAAAGATTATGTTATTGAATTGTTACCCGATAATTATGGCAGTTTTTTCATTACTTTTTTAATTCCGCGCACAGAAACTTCGATAAAACTGAATTATAGAGATAAAAAAGCAGTTCCATCTATTCTATATGAAACAGAACTAAGAAAGGATTATTGAAAGTAGGATGTCCTTCTGAAACAAGATCGAGGTTGGAGCAGGCTTTCCCTTGGCTGTATCGTCTTTTGCAATAAAAACTTTACATTGTTGAATATTTCTTGAGAGGAGAAATTTCCCCCGTTTAGTTCATAACACCTCATTATGAAAGAGACGAAAGTCCACTTTTGCTTTACGCTTTAACTTTGTGGGATAGAAGGAGATAGAATTATCGAGAAGTTGAATGCAATTTACTAGAAAGACACTGAATCAAATAAAGAAACACCGGATGATATTTTAATAATTCACGATCTATTAAGCTAATGTCTAATATGCAAATTGAGAATTTATTCAATATAAAAGTTTTACCCGCTTTCCGATAGACTCTTATTGTTTATATCAGATTAGTAGTAAGAAGGAATAGATTGAGTAGAATTTTGGGATGTGAGGAAGAAAAGTGAAATTAAAATTAGCCGCTTCGATGCTAGAAAAACAAACTGGCTTAACTCATGAAAATCAATACTTTAACGAGTATGGAGAGAAGATTGAAATCGGCTCATCACTTTGCCTGATTAACACAACTGGTATAATACTAAAAGTCACCAAAAAACTATCAGAACCACTCCAATATAAATCAAAAGAATTGGTTGGAAAGTCTATTGGTCAGCTTATGAAAAATAACTGTGATTTTAATGACATCCTGAAAAAAGTTACTGACCAAGACTATTGCTCGATGGTAATTTACATAGCTGGAAAAAATAGTAACCTCTATACATTTAGTGTCATTTTTGTAGGCATCTATAATGCACTAGGTAATCTTCATTCGCTTATATGCTTAGGTCAAGACGTAAGCGAATCTATCCGTTTGAATGCTGAGATTATTGAAACCCAAAAAGAATTAATCTACATCTTAGGAGAAATTATTGAAAATCACAGCCAAGAAACAAGTTTACATATTAAACGAGTGGCACTTATTTCTGAGTTGCTAGCACGTAAATATGGTTTGGGAAATCAACACTCGGAAATGATAAAAGTAGCTTCCTCTGTGCACGACATTGGAAAAATTAGCATACCGGCTGAAATTCTAAACAAACCTGGAAAATTAACAGAGGCAGAATTCCAAATTATTAAAAAACATCCCGAAATCGGTTTTAATTTACTCAGCAGCTCAGATAAACCATTGATTAAGATGGCGGCTAATATTGCTTATGAGCACCATGAACACTTCGATGGTAAAGGCTATCCAAGAGGTTTATCCGGATATCATATTGCAATTGAAGCAAGGATAGTTGGCTTGTCTGATGTGTTTGATGCATTGAGTAACCAACGCATTTATAAAGCTCCATGGATACGCCAAGACATCGAAAAATATTTGCAAACCAATAGCGGTCTACAATTTGATCCGGATTTGGTTACTATATTCCTAGCAAATATAGATGAAATCTTTACCATCCGCAGTAAATTACGAGATAAATTTTCCCCCGTTTAGTTCATAACACCTATTTATGAATAAGGATATTAAATGGCATCAAACCTAATTGACAGTATATTGCGTGAGCAAGCTTTTAAAAATGAAAAAACGGTCGCGTTTTTTCGTTTTGGATTTTTTTCACTTTCTTTAATACTCGATACGCTTGCCTATTTCGGATTTATCCAGTATACAGAAATTAATCCCCCTTTAAGGACTATTCTTTTAGATTGCTTGGTTGCCTTTATCTCAGGTGGAATACTTTTTCTATTCTTAAATAATATTTACCATGAGGCTATAAAATTTTTCGCGATTACTTTTGATTATTCATTGATTGCTCTTATGCTTATTTTTGATCCAACGATTCCCAAAGGTGGTCAACTTATTTATTGGGTGACACTTGTTGCCTCAATTTTTCTTTTATTATTGAACCTACTCAGATATTCTAAATCGGGAGCAATTTATTCTTCAATTCTCACCGTTGCCCTTTTCACAAGTGTTACTTCCTACTATAATAATGGCGATGCTGAAAATCTTGCTCCTATGCTTTTTAATTTAATACTGATGCTATTTATAGGATATTTCATCACCTCATCTAGTAGAAAAATGATGGAAGAAGCTAATACAAAAAAGATGATGGAACGATACCTGCCTCCGCAACTTATTGGCGAATTGTATAAAAAAAATGCAAATATTGAACCAGGTGGAGAATCTCGGAAAGTAACAATTCTATTTTCTGATATAAGATCATTTACATCGATTTCAGAATCCATGCCAGCTAACGAAGTAGTAACACTATTAAATGGTTATCTTTCTGCTATGACGGATATAATATTTCAGAATAAAGGAACTATAGATAAATTCATAGGTGATGCGATAATGACTATTTTTGGAGCTCCGATAGAAAGTAAGGATGATGCAGTTCGCGCAGTAAAGACTGCTATCTCAATGAATAATAAACTTAAAGAATTCAATTCGCTTCATACTGAATTGTCCTTTCCTCTCGAAATAGGTATAGGAATTCATACTGGAGATGTTATCGTGGGTAATATAGGATCCGCAAAAAGGTTAGATTATACAGTCATAGGCGATAATGTGAACCTTTCTTCTCGAATTGAAAATTTAACCAAATTTTATAGCTGTCCCATTCTAATTTCACAAACGACATTTAACGAATTGCAGAATGAAATTGAAGATTCTACCTTTCTTATAAGAGAAGTAGATACTGTAATTGTAAAAGGTAAAACCACTAGCATCAAAATCTATGAAGTGCTTTGCTTTAATAATGAAATCGAAAAGAAAAAAATGGTAGAACTAAAAACTGAATTTGAAAATGGACTAAGATTTTACAAACAATTATCTTTTGAAAAAGCAATTCTCCATTTCAAGAACTTGGAAAAAGATCTATTAAGCGAAATGTATATAAAAAGATGTAAGAATTTTATGAACCATCCACCATCAGAAAATTGGGATGGAAGTTTTATTCTCGAAAGTAAATAGGTTTTAAAAAAAACAACGTTGAAAAAATTTTGCCTCATTTAGCTCATAACATCTATTTAGGAAGAGGAGCAATCCGATCCACCCTTTCTTCTGACGGAAGAAACCACTAATCACTCTTGATGGCTTCGATTTTCTTTCCATTCCATTATTATCTAGGGCGGGGCTATTCACAAAAGTCATCGACCCTTTGATTAACATATTCGAGTGACAACGACGCTTACGCTAATGGGTTATTGAGCCATGCTATCTTTACAGCATGAGCGAAATGGGAGGACTAGTTGTAAAAAGTTGGAAATAGTAAAAAGGATTGCTTTGTTGTGGTAATTAGATGTTGCGAAGTTTTGTAGTATATGCCGCCCCCCGCTCTGATGGAGCGGTCTAGCAAGCCTCGGTTTCTCCGCTGATGCTCCCGAAACCCAACCTGTTTTGATTATTCTTTAGGAGTAAATCCCCCTTTTGGCGGGGGGGGGGGGGGGGCCCTTTTTGCCTATGGGCTACAAAAAGTTGCCCTCCTGGGCTCGAACCAGCGACCCATTGATTAACAGTCAATTGCTCTACCGGCTGAGCTAAAGGGGATTATCACGGTTTTGATGTCAGTTTTTTGGATATATAAAAAAGAGCAAGTAATAATTGGAAGAAGAAATGGAATTTTGTGAATATTTTTCTTGCAAAAATGGAAAAAAAACAGCTAGAAGGAAAAAAAATGACAGAAATTATTCTAGAACTATGCAGTGTGACATAACACGACAAAACTATTCGGAGACAATTTTATCTATGAAAATACATCGCTACTTTACACAGGGCTCTGAGTCCCAATATCCGGGAATCGAATGGGCAAAAAAGAATTCCAAAATCACAAACTCTGACGGTTCTTCCGTCTTTGAAGCAAATGACATCCAAGTTCCCTCTGGTTGGTCCCAAGTTGCTACTGATATTCTTGCCCAAAAATACTTTCGCCGCAAAGGCATTCCTAAGTATTTACGTAAAGTAGAAGAGCCTGGAATTCCTGAATGGCTCCAAAGATCTGTCCCTGATAACGATAAATTAAATTCTCTCAATCCCGAAGATAGATATTACGGCGAAAACGATGCCAGACAAGTGTTTCATAGACTTGCTGGTTGCTGGACGTATTGGGGTTTCAAATACGGCTATTTCTCCGATGAACAAAGCGCTCGTGTTTTTTATGAAGAAACAACCTTCATGCTTGCTTCTCAAATGGCTGCCCCTAACTCCCCTCAGTGGTTTAATACCGGTCTTCATTGGGCATACGGAATCGACGGAACTTCCCAAGGTCATTATTACGTAGATCCAAAGTCAGGTGTCCTCACAAAATCCTCTTCTTCTTATGAACACCCTCAACCACATGCTTGCTTTATCCAAAGTGTAAATGATGACCTTGTCAATGAAGGTGGAATCATGGATCTTTGGGTTCGCGAAGCTCGTTTATTCAAATATGGTTCTGGAACCGGAACTAACTTTTCTAATATTCGTGGAGAAAACGAATCCTTGTCCGGTGGCGGAAAAAGCTCTGGCTTAATGAGCTTCTTAAAGATTGGCGATAGAGCAGCAGGTGCTATTAAATCCGGTGGAACTACTCGTCGTGCGGCTAAGATGGTTTGTCTTGATATGGATCATCCCGACATCGAAGAGTTTATTGATTGGAAAGTCAACGAAGAACAAAAAGTAGCCGCTCTTGTCACTGGCTCCATCCACAACAATCGCGCTCTCAATAAAGTAATGAAAGCCTGTCATGAATTTCAAACTACAACTGAATCCGACAAGTTCGATCCTACTAAAAATCCGAATTTAAAAAAAGCAATCATCGAAGCCAAAAAAGTTTTCTGTCCAGACAATTACATCAAGCGTGTCATTGACTTAGCAAAACAAGGCACAAAAGAAATTCTTTTTGAAGAACTAACAACTGATTGGCAATCAGAGGCATACAACACAGTATCCGGTCAAAACAGCAATAACTCTGTTCGTATTTCAAACCAATTCATGAATGCAGTAGAGAAAGACTATGACTGGAATTTATTCAATAGAACCGAAAATGAAAAAGCAGCCAAGCTTGGTCGTGCGGCAAAGCCTGCGAAGACTCTACGTGCTCGCGATCTTTGGGAAAAAATTGCCAATGCTGCCTGGTCTTCTGCTGACCCTGGAACCCAATACCACACAACGATTAACGAATGGCATACCTGTCCAGAAGATGGACCGATTAATGCTTCTAATCCTTGCTCTGAATACATGTTCTTAGATAACACGGCGTGTAATTTAGCTTCTGCTAACCTACAAAAGTTTCTCAAAGCAGATGGAACCTTTGATGTAGATGCATTCCGTCATCTCTGTCATATATGGACGATTATCCTCGAAATCTCTGTAACGATGGCTCAATTTCCTTCTCGTGAAATCGCTGAGCTTTCTTATAAATTTAGAACTCTCGGTTTGGGTTATGCTAACTTAGGCTCTATTCTTATGATTATGGGAATTCCTTATGACTCAAAAGAAGCGTTAGGCGTAACGGGTGCTATTTCTTCTATCATGCATATGACTGCATACAAAACATCAGCCCTCATGGCTAGTGAATTGGGTGCATTTGCAGGATACGAAAAAAATAGAGAGCATATGCTCCGCGTGATCCGCAACCACCGTCGTGCTGCTTATAATTCTCCTTCTGAGGATTACGAAGGCTTAACCATAAAACCAATTGGAATTGATTCTTCTAATTGTCCGGCTTATCTTTTAAATGCTGCTAAAGAAGATTCAGATGCAGCTTTAGATCTCGGGGAAAAATACGGTTACCGCAACGCGCAGGTAACAGTCATTGCACCGACTGGAACGATTGGTCTTGTTATGGATTGCGACACAACAGGAATCGAGCCTGACTTCGCTCTTGTGAAATACAAGAAATTAGCCGGTGGTGGTTACTTTAAAATCATCAACCAATCTGTCCCGCCTGCTCTAAAAAAACTCGGTTACTCTCCTACCGAAATGGAAGCAATTGTAAATTACTGTAAAGGTTACGCGACATTTAACGGGGCACCTTATATCAATACACATGCCTTAAAAGAAAAAGGTTTTACCGATGAAATTCTTCAAAAGGTAGAAAGAGATTTGGCTGCTGCATTTGATATTAACTTTGTCTTTAACAAATATGTTTTAGGAGAAGAATTTTTCTCGAAGACATTGAAGCTTTCTAAAGAAGTGTATGATGCCCCTAATTTCAATTTGCTCGAGCACTTGGGATTTACAAAAGACGAAATCAGAAAAGCTAACGATTATGTTTGCGGAACCATGACAGTCGAAAATGCTCCATTCTTAAAAGAGAAAGACCTTCCTGTTTTTGATTGTGCAAATAAATGTGGTCGTTACGGCAAACGTTTCTTATCCTACCAATCTCATATTCGTGCAATGGCTGCTGCTCAACCATTTATCAGTGGTGCCATTTCTAAAACAATCAATCTTCCCGAAGAAGCAACTTTAGAAGATGTAAAAGATGCTTATCTTATTTCCTGGAAGATGATGGTTAAGGCAAATGCATTGTACCGCGATGGATCAAAACTTTCTCAACCACTCAATTCTGTTTCCGAAATGCTTCATTTCGCAGAAGAAGATACTGCTGAGGATACGCAAGATAAGCCGGCAGTGATTAAGACAGCAGAGAAAATTGTTCTCAAATATATCTCCCAAAGAAGAAAGCTTCCTTCTCGTCGAGCTGGATACACACAAAAAGCAACAGTTGGAAGTCATAAAGTTTATCTTCGCACGGGTGAATACGAAGATGGTCAACTCGGAGAAATCTTTATCGACATGCACAAAGAAGGCGCGGCATTCCGTAGCTTAATGAATGCATTCGCTATCGCTGTTTCTTTAGGATTACAACATGGAGTTCCTTTAGAAGAATTTGTAGAAGCATTTACTTTCTTCAAGTTTGAACCAAATGGAATGGTAAATGGAAACCAACATATCAAGATGAGCACTTCTGTGATTGATTATATTTTCCGTGAGTTAGCTATTACCTACTTGGGTCGTTATGATCTAGGTCAAGTTGTTTCGGATGAAGAACTTCGTGGAGATGAAGTAGGCAAGTCCGGGAGGTTGGATTCGGATAGCTCCGATGCTTTGAATGAAGTTGCCGAGCCAAAGATTTCTAAAAACGGAATTAAACCAAGTTCTGTTGGAATTAAACCACTTCCGATTTCTTTGTCTGAAGTGATTTCTAAGAATGATGCGAATGCAAACAAAAAGAGTAGCGGCATAGCAGTATTAGACACAGCAGGGCAAAGAGAGAGAGCTAAAATTCAAGGTTATACAGGAGATTCCTGTGTAGAATGTGGTTCGTTTCAAATGGTCAGAAATGGCTCTTGCCTGAAATGTAATTCGTGCGGAACTACTACTGGTTGTAGCTGAGGCTAATTTATAAAATGTCGATGCGTGTCAGATTATATTTACTTTTTTCCATGCTTGTACTAGTTTTAGCTTGTAATAAGCGGCTAATCAGAAAAGATGATTTGACACTCATAAATGAGCATTATTCGCAAAATACGTATTATGTGAAAGAGAACCTTGTTTTAGATAACAAGGAAGTGATAAAAAAGGATACCTCTGTAAAAATATGGATTGAGTCAACTGCATCCATTTTGAAAGTTAAGTGTTATAACAGTAACGAAGAAAGAGAAAGTGCTGTTGGAAAGATGGTAGCATATATCATCAACGAAGACTTCAAGGCAAAACAGTTTACAGTGGAATATTTGGACCAGTTGATAGCTGAAAAGCTAGTGTACTACGATGCAAAGGACGTAAGTAAAAATAAAAAGGCAAAAAAATAGGGATTTTGCTTGACTATTTTTGAATACTTATACGATACAATAAATAGATGCTGATACAATTCTGGATTTTAATAGTTTTTGCGATTACGGTAATATTTACCTCTGTCGCTTTCGCGAGCCCATTCGATTCGTTTGAGAACGAGTTAAAGGAATATATTGACTCTGAGTCTGGTCAATACTATGAAGGAGAAGACTCTCAAATCAAAGAGCTTTTTTCACCTGATGAAGAAAGTGCCGATGAGACAACGAAGAGTGTTGGAACCTATTCCAGAGTATCATCTAACTATAAGCTTCCCTCACATATTCAGATTGCTCGCGTCATTTCCACTACAGTCATCAAGCCAACCACTACAGTTGTAGGTGGTTACAAAGTTAAATCCAAAGACACACTGAGCACGATTGCTAGACGTTACAAGATGAAAGTCGAGCAAATCAAAAAACTCAACGGTCTAAAAGGTGATTTAATCCGTATAGGACAAGTTTTAAGAATTAATAGCACAAAAACCACTACCTCCACTATGGCGGGTGGCACAATATACAAGATGAAAGTGTTTGCTTTACCAGTTCTGACTGGCAAAACAACTTCTCGTTTTGGTTATAGACGCGACCCATTCAATCCAAGCGTTCGAAACTATCACTCTGGTCTAGATTTATCTGCTCCAGTAGGCACTCCAGTTATAGCATCAGCAGAAGGAGTAGTAGAATTCAAAGGAAGAAATGGCGGTTACGGAAACACAGTTATCATTCGTCACAAGGGTGGCTACAAAACCATTTACGCTCACTGCTCAACCACTGTTGTGGAAGTAGGAGATTTTGTTAAAATGGGTAAAGTAATCGGATCTGTAGGTAGAACTGGAACAGCAACCGGAGCACATTTACACTTTGAAGTCATCTACAAAGGAAAGCTAATCGATCCTGAAAAAGCACTTCGCAAGATTGAAATCGTTACCACAAAACCAGGAACCACCTTAGCAAACAAATCCTAATCATTCTAAACTAGATTGTATCCCTAAGAGCCCGTGTAGAAATGCATGGGCTTTTTTGTTTGTAAACCGAGGAGAACGATTTATCGCATCTCTGCTTTAGTCAGAGTGGTTTTCGAAGGGTTCTTCTTGTAAATCTTGTTAATCCTGTCTAAGAAAACTCTTTTTCTAGAACCACTTACAATCGAAATCAATTAAGTTGTCTACATACGAGAGGAAATGGTAATTAATCCAATGTAGAAGACCAAAATAAAGCTAAGACGTAATGCCCAGAAAACACTAATTCCACTGTGTAGGTTCACGAAAAAGAATAAACTCCCGAAAATGCTGAGACAAATAAAAATAGCAGTAAGAATGCCACCTGTATTACCTCTGCGAAAGAACTCAATAAAGCCAGCTGGCACGGAAGGATAGAAATGAAAAATACAACTAGAAAAAGGAAAGAGTTCATAGTAG